>NZ_JCBATA010000048.1:0-59159 GCF_059816245.1 Frankia sp. RB5 | reverse complement strand
CAACGCCGCCACCGGCGAGTACGTCGACCTCATCGCCACCGGCATCATCGACCCCGCCAAGGTCACCCGCTCCGCCCTGCAGAACGCCGCGTCGATCGCCGGCCTCTTCCTCACCACCGAGGCCGTCGTGGCGAACACCCCGGAATACGCGGCTGCCGACTCCGCCCAGCTCGACGCCACCATGCGCCAACAAGGCTTCTGAGCCCCTCACTCCGAACCGTCCGCGGGCCCGCCCATCTGTGGGCTCGCGGACGATCAGGCCACCGCCCGATGTGAGCGTCTCGTCAGGGTGATCGCGCATACGGTCGGCTGCGATAGCCACTACGAGAGGCGGAGCCGTTCGGCAGGCTGACCGGTGACGGCCGCGATCAGCTCGAAGTCCTTGTCGACATGCAGGACCACCAGCCCGGCGAGCTCGGCTGTCGCGGCAATGATCAGATCGGGGACGGACGGAGCGCGGTGGTGCCCAGTGCCGGCGAGTAGCTCCTGGACCTCGACGGCCCTGGCTTCGATGCGAGGTGTGGTGTTCTCGACGGGCATTGCCGCGACCGGTGGCCGACGCAGCCTGACGCGGAGATCCTGAACGGACCGCGCGGAAAAGCCCACCTCAAGAATCGTCACCGTCGTGATCCGGATCAGGCCCTGCTGGATGCGGGACAGCCACTGGGCCGTGTCGGGGGTCTCGCTCAGCCGGACGAGGGCGGACTTGTCGATCAGCCAGCGCCGCGTCGTCTCGGCCGCGGCCGTCACGTCCAGGCCTGCCGCATGACGTCCTCGTCGACGAGGTCGCGGAAGGTGGTACTGAACCAGCGCAGGTCGTCGAGGGTCACGGGGGTGATCGAACGTGCCGCATCCTGGGCGAGCTGCCGGCGAAGGTACTCGTTGCGGGAGAGGCCGAGACGGGCGGCATGCGCCTCGACGGCGGCCAACACGTCGTCGGGAACGTCCCGGATGAGCACGTCGGACATCGGCTGCACCTCCAGCGGAATCTCAAGCGGAGAACTGCACGGCCAATGATATCCCATGCTATCAACGGCGGGTCCACGCGAACGAACGGAGCGCCGGCCGCCTGCGCGGCGGGCCGACCGGGAGCAGGCACCATTCCGGCAAACCACGCACTGCGGGCGGTACGCTACCCGCCGTCATGGCTGTAGCCGCTCTGGCAGGACACGACGCCCCTCACGCCCCGGTGGCAGGCAGTGCGGTCGGCACCGACGACTTCGATGAAAGGGCAAGGTCGACACAGCCGTGGCCGACGAGGTCTCCCCCGAGTTGCCGCCCGCCGGGACCGCGGCGAGCTCCCCCGCCGGCATAGCCGACAGCAGTCCCCCTGGTGCCGGCACGGAGGACAGCGCGCAGGCACCGGGGTCCGGCGACGAGGCTCCAGCCGACGACCGCACCGGCCACAGTCGGCCAGGCAGCCAACGAGCCGACAGCGAACGGGCGAGTGCCGGCGGCGACCCCGATGACCCGTTCGCCGGGCTGGTGCTCGACGAGTCGTTCATCCGGGCGGCCTCGGTCCATGAGACCCCCGCCCGTACCCGCGCGGCCATCCGCCGCCACGGCGGGTCCGGGGCGGCCGGCCGGGCCGACAGGTCCCGCGGCTCGGCGAGGCCGGGCTGGGCTATCAGGCTCCGCCGCCGGTTGGTGGCCAACCCCCCTTCGCCACGGGACTGGAAACCGCGGCGCAAGCGCTGGAATCCGCTGGACAGTCAGGTGGTCGGTGTCGGGCTCATCGTCGCTGTCGTGGCGGGCGCGGGCTGCCTGATCGTCCAACGCCCAGGCAGCGAGGACCCGAGCGGCGACGCCCCGGCCGCCGCGGCGGCGACCCCAAGCGCCGCTGCTCGAAGCGGCGGACACGACCCAGGCAGTCAGGTGCACTGACCCCCACCAGTACGTCGTGGTCGGTGGCGCCCAGATGCCCGCCGCCTCGGACGGCGGACCTCCCTCCAACCAGGTGATCACGTCCCACTGCCGGGGGATCGCGCACACGTACGCCGGCCGGTCATTCAAGGAGAGCCGGACGGTCCGCGTCAGCTGGCTTTCGATCTGGCCGGACAGCTGGCAGGCCGGCAGCCACACCGCCACCTGCATGATCGGGTACTACACCACCTCCGGGCAACTACGCTCCGTCAGCGGCGACCAGCTCCGCCCCGACCCGGGCGTCGCCGCCTGACGTCCTGTGCTATTCCCGGGTGCCGGCGAGGCGGACGGGGGGTGTCCTGGTCGCGGCGAGGGCGGTGAGCACGCTCGTGACGCCGACGACGGCGAGCGAGCCCAGCGCGACGGCGCCGATCAGCGTCCACGGCACGCTCACGATCGTCACGCCGACGATGCGCTGGACCGCGCCCACCAGGCTGAGGATCGTCGCGCTGGCGGTGAGGCCGCCGAGGAACAGGCCCACCGCGACGAGGGCCGTGGACTCCCACAGCGCCATCCGGATCACCTGGGTGCGGGTCAGGCCGGACAGCCGGGCCGTCGCGAACTCCCGCCCCCGGCTGGAGGCCGCGACGACGACCGCGTTGACCATGGCGACCACGGTGTAGACCATAGCGAGCGCGAGCAGCCCCACCATCACATTGGTGTTGACCCGCTGCTGGTCGGAGGCCTCGTGCCGCACCCAGCCGGCAGCGGTGTCGACCGTCCCGTCCCGGCCGAGCCCGGCGTCGCGCAGCCGGTCGGCGACCGCGGCCGCGAAAGCACCGGACGCCACCTGGATCGTGTAGCGCCGCGAGTCGGCGCGCTCGACGCCGAGGCCGGCGGGCAGCAGGAACTGGGGGCCGGAGATCGTGGCGGGGTACCGCGCGACGACACGCAGATCCCTCGGCGTACCCGCGATGCGCGTCCGCAGCACGTCGCCGACGTCCCAGTGCGATCCCAGCACGGCCACGGTGTCGCCGTGCAGGTCCGCGAGGTCGCCCGACCGCGGCGCGAGCCGGTGCGTCCGGCCGTACTCGGCTGGGCTGACGGACAGTCCGTCCGAGGACTCGTAGGTCATCTTCCCGTCCTCGACGCTGCCGAGGTCGAACGCGACGGGGGTCTCCTCGGAGACCACGGCGACCCCGTCCACGGCGGCGAGCCGGGCCGTCATCTCCTGGTTCGCCGTCACGACCAGGTCGGCACGCAGGCCGCTCGCCGTCTCGTGGCGCGCCGCGGCGCCGAGGGTGCCCAGCGAACCGGCCATGCCGATGACGAACGTGAACAGAACGATGATCGGGGCCGCCGTCGCCGCACCGCGCCGGGTGTCGGCGCGCAGGTTTGCGTGCGCCAGCCGGCCGAGCGGCCCGACGGCGAACAGCCTCGGCAGCAGGCTCGCCGCGGGCAACAGCAGCGGGGTGAACGCGGCGACCGCCACGACCAGCACGATGCACGAGCACAGCGCCATGGCGATGGCGGCGTCCGGGCCGACGTGCGGGACGATGACCAGCAGCGCGATCCCGCCGCCCAGGAAGACGACGCCCAGCAGCCACCGCGACACGGTCATCAGCCGGGCGTCCCCACCGGCCTCGCGCAGCGCCGCGAGCGGCCGCACCCGCGCCGCCCGGCCTGAGGCGGCGGCCACCCCGCACACCGCGATGAGCACACCCGCCCCCACCGACGCGCCGATCACCCAGGTCCGCCACGCGCTGGTGAACCCGTCGGGAAGCAGGTCGAGCCGGATGAGCAGCCAGACCTGCAGGCGCATCACCGGCAGGCCGGCGAGCACGCCGAGCCCGGAGCCGACCAGGCCCAGCAGCAGCGCCTCACCGAACAGCAGCCGGCGGACCTGCCGCCGGCTCGCGCCGACAAGGCGCAGCAGGGCGAGTTCGCGGTAACGCTGCACGACGGTGAACGCGAACGTCGAGCTGACGATGAAGACGGCGACGAACGTCGCGAGGCCCAGCGTGTTGCCGAGCAGGGCGAGGGCGCCGTCGCGGCCGTCGCGCACGCGATGCGCCTCGGCGGACGACAGACCGGCGGGAACCCTGGCGGTCGCCGCCGAGATCAGGGTGAGCAATGACGACTGGACGAGGGCGACACCAAGCGCGACTGTGACGATCGCGCCGATGAAGACCTGCCACCGGTCACGGAACGTGCTCCAGGACAGACGCAGCATGGGAACTCAGCCTTTCCGGCCGGGGAGGGCGGTTTCGCAGGGGGGCTCAGGCGTCCCAGCTCGCGAGCAGGTCGGCGACGGCGCGGGCGGATGGCCGTTCAAGCCGGTCGACGAGGCGTCCGTCGCGCAGGAAGAGCACTCGGTCGGCGGTGGCCGCCGCGGCCGGGTCGTGGGTCACCATGACGATCGTCTGGCCGTTGTGGTCGACCATGGAGCGCAGCAGGTCGAGCAGACTGCGCGCGGCGCGGGTGTCGAGCGCGCCGGTGGGCTCGTCCGCGAACAGCACGGCCGGCCGGGTCACCATGGCCCGCGCCACCGCGACGCGCTGTTGCTGCCCGCCGGAGAGCTCCCGGGGTCGGTGCCGGGCTCGGTCGGCCAGCCCGACCGCCGCCAGCGCCCCATGGACCTCCTGGCGCCCCGGCCGCCGGCCGGCCAGCCGCAGCGGCATGGCGACATTCTGCGCCGCCGTCAGCGAGGCGATCAGGTTGAAGCTCTGGAAAACAAATCCCACCGGGCCGCGCCGCAGTTCGGTGAGTTCCGCGTCGGAGGCTGCGCTGATATCCTGGCCGGCGATGATGACCTGGCCTTCGGTGACCCTCTCAAGCCCGGCGGCACAGTGCAGAAGCGTCGACTTCCCGGAACCCGACGGCCCCATCACCGCCGTCCACGAGCCAGTCGCGAACTGGACATCGACGTTGTCCAGCGCCCGCACCGCCGTCTCGCGACGTCCATAAAGGTGGCTGACACCACGCAGTTCGACGGCGGGCGCCGTCCGCACATCCCCCATGGTCTGCTGAAACCGCTCGCGAGTGCTCATGCGATTTTTATAGCCGCGGGCGCGGCGCCTGACATTGCGGCGGTCTGGCCAGCTCAGGGTGGGGTATACCCCCGCCCCCGACCTTCAGCTTGCCACGCGGCGCCCCTGATGTGGCGCGGTATGGCGGAGTGGCGGCCAGCGGCAGGGTCGCTGGCCGCCACCGTCGCGCTGGCTGGGCGGGTCCCCAGCCGGGGGCCGGTCAGCCCAGGCCGTGCACCCGCCGGTATTCCAGGGTGTAGGCCAGCTTGCCTGGCTTGGCGTCGGAGTAGGGCTTGCTCAGCTTGTCGAACTCGCCCTTGTTCTCGGCCTTGCCGCCGTTCCACTGGGTGAGCGCGCCGAGCTGCGCGGCGGTGAAGCCGCTGTCGACGACGGTCGAACTGGGCAGCGCGGTCATCGTCTGGGTCAGTGCCTTGACGGTGGCCAGGTAGCTGCCGAGGTCGTTCGGGTTCCAGGTCGCCAGGTCGATCGGCCTGGCATCACGGACCCAGCTGCCCCAGTAGAACTCCTGGAAGGGCAGTCCGTTCTGGGCGTAGCCGATGTCCCGGCCGAAATAGAGCAGGCTGCGGTACTTGTCATTGGTGAAGTTGGCCAGCCCCACACTCGTCGGCAGCTTGTTCACCGTGGTCGGGTTGCCCTCCGGGTCGCGCAGGTAGACCCACTTGTTCGCCTGCATCTGGGCCCAGAAATCCTGGCGCGTCAGCGTGCTCAGATTGGCCAGCACCCGCAGCCGGACGTGCAGGTTCGCGCCGCCGTCGGGGGTCTCGTAGAACGAGGTGAGCGTGTGGTGCCCGTCGGTGAGGAAGGGCTCCCCACCGGGACCGATGACGACCGTCTTCATCGCGGCTACGCTGTCCGCCGTCTCCCCGCCGATCGGGAGCTGGCAGGTGAACGACGACGGGTCGTCCAGGCGCGCGCCGGGTGACACGGTCGCGGCGGCGATCCGGCCGTCGGCCTCGCACCAGTCGTCGAACTTCTTGTTGATCGCGTCCTTGCCCAGGGTGTAACGGCCGAGCTTGTAGTACACCTCGTCGTAGCCGAGCGACGGCTGGGTGGGGTGCACGTCCCCGATACGGGTGTCGAGCAGATCACCGGTCTGTGCGCACAGATGCTGCGAGAACGGCGTGTTGCGGTTGTCGTGGTCGCAGAACGACGGCCGGGTACCCGGCGCGCCAGGCGCCGCGGACGCGGCCGGCGCGGAAACGGCCACGCCGGCCCCGACGGTGACGGCGACGGTCGCCGCCAGCACCGAGGCGCGGCGGGACAAAGATCTGAAACGCATAGACGTGCTCCTGGTCAGCAGTGCGGATAGCCCTGTGAGCCTGGTGGTGGCCCAACAACGCGTGAGATCCGCACCGCGACGCCCAGGAAAACCAGAGATGAACGGTCGCCATTCCACTGAGCCGAGGAGTAGTGGACCGGCAACCATCCGCACAGAATTCGCGCAGCATTATGCTGGACCGCTACTCGAACGTTCTGGTCGACGCCGTGCCGCCGGGGCATTGCCGCCTGGGCATTGCCGTCGGCCCGTCGCTACCGGGCTACCGGGCTACCGGGCATCGAGGGGCAGGGCGGCGCTGGCGGAGGTGCGCGCGGCCAGACCGTCGCGGAGCTTTGTCAGCCGGGCGATCTCGTCGTTGAGCGCGGTGAGGCGGCGCTCGACGACGCCGCTCGTCGAGCTGCAGACGCCGCGAGGATCGCCGTAGCGCGGCAGCGCGTCGCCTTCCAACAGGTGCAGGCGGTCGGCGCAGGCGGCGACGTCCTCGACGGTCAGGCCGAGCATGAGCAGTTCCCGGATGATCCGGATCCGGTTGACATCCGCGGCGTCGTACTCACGCTGGCCGGTCTCCGTGCGCCGGGGCGGAGGCAGCAGGCCGCGCTGTTCGTAGAACCGCAGGGCGCGGGGAGTGGTCGCCGCTGCCGCCGCCGCGTCGCCGATTCTCATCTACATCTCCACGATGACCGTGCCGACATGCTTTCCCGCGATTGTCTCCGACAGTGCGTCCGCCGCGTGCTCGATGCCCGCGATCCGGACCAGAGGGGCGGTGATGCGGCCGGCGCGCAGCCAGGTGCCGAACCGCTCGGTCCAGCCGTCCTCGACGGTGTTGTCCAGACCGCGCAGGGTGATGTGCTTGAGGATGAGCGGGAAGGTGTCCAGCTCGACCGGGGAGGCGACGCCGGCGCCGTCCGGAGCCAGCTGAGCGGCCAGCGAGCCGACCAGGATGATGCGCGCTCCCGGCCGGGCCACGGCGACGGCCGCGCGGAGCTGCTCACCGCCGACGTTGTCGATCACGACGTCGAGGCCATCGGGAGCCGCCTCGGCGAGCTGGTCGTCGACGGTGGCGACGCCGCCGCGCAGGACGGCGGCGTCGTAGCCGAGCTCGCGGACCAGCCGCTCGGCCTTGGCCGGGGATCCGGTACTGCCGATGACGCGGCCGGCGCCGAGCAGCCGGGCGATCTGCCCGGCCATGCTCCCGACCGCTCCCGCGCCGCCGGCGACGAACACCGTCTCACCGTCCGTTAGGCCGCTCTGCCGCAGCGCCGCGTAGGCCGTCCGGCCCGAGACCAGGTGCGCCGCCGGGTCCGGCAGGACGTCGCCCAGCGGCTGGCACCGGTCGATCGGCACGGCGGCGTACTCCCGCCAGCCCAGCCAGTGCGACACCAGCTCGCCCGGCCGAAGGCCGGAGCCGGCGGGCGCGGCGACGACCTCCCCGATCGCGGCGCCGAACAGGGTGTCGCCGGGATGGATCGGCGGGAACGGCGCGCCTTCGACACTGCCGCCGAGCAGCGTCCGGATCGCGGCGAAGACGTGGAAGTACCGATTGCGGACCAGCGCCTCGCCAGCCCCGGGAACGGGAACGGGAACCTCGACCACCTCGAAGTCCGACGGCCGGGGCAGACCGGCGGGCGGGTGGACCAGGCGTACCTCACGAGACAGCGACATGGCCGGGACCGTAGCCCCTGACCCGCACGTCAAAGGCAAAACGCTCATGCCGAGAAGGGCTGCCGGCGGATCCGGTCCAGGGCTGCCGCCGCGTTCGGCCACAATGTAGCCGCGATCCGGAGCGCCCGGGTCTCGCCACCTGTCCCACGGGGCCGATGAGCCTTCGTACCAGTTATCGGAGCCCGGACAGGCCGAGGGTGGTTTCGTGGCCGCCGGCGAAGCTGACGATCATGCGGGCTGTGCCGCCGATAGCCGCGAGGTAGGCGTTAAGCGTCGACAGGAGCAGGTCGTGGGGCTGTTCCAGCCGGCTGATGGCCGCCTGGGTGACACCCAGGCGTCGCGCGAGGCGTAGGACACGTCGCCGATCGTCTTCTTGTCGAACCCGATCAATGCGACCACGGCGCGGTCGTCGGCGGGGAACCGGTGTCGAGATCGTCATCGGTGTCTTCGGGACCTGTCCCACACCGACATGATCATCGACGGTGACGATGTCGCGCAGTTCCTGGAGGTGAACATGGCCCCCGGTATGACCGACACGAGTACCTGGCCGACGGGTCTGCATGCCGCCGTTCTCGACTTCGCCGTGGTCTGCCGCGGCCTGGCAGCCCGAGCACGCGACCACCGCGATGTCTCACGCGGCTGAGCGCGGGTGCTATCTCGTCACGCTGGCGCTGAACGTCGCCGAACGTCTTCGAGTGGAACCACGGTAGGGCGGCCTTCAAGCGGAAACGCAAGGTCCGGCGTCGGATGCTTCCACTGGTCCGGGCGCGACTACGAACTCCAGGGCCGTCCGTCCATCTGCCACTGATTCTGTGGAGCGGAGCACGAGTCTGCAATCTTCGGCTAGCCTGACTATTTCATCGGCCGTCCTTTCCCTGCCGCCGAAGCACATCAGCATGAACAGATCGGTGGCGGTTCTGGTGCCCTGCCCCAGCAAGGGCTCGATAATCACGAGGGTGCCATTCGGCGTGGCGGCCTGACGACATCTAGACAAGATCTTGCGGGCGTGGTGATCATCCCAGTCATGCAGGATATCGGACAGAAGGTAGACGTCAGCCCCGACGGGCAGGGGGTCGAAGAAGCTGCCAGACACGGTGCTGGCTCGATCATCAAGACCAGCAGCAATGAATCTGATGTCAGCGGCAGTAGCTGCCGGAGATAGATCCAGCACCCGTCCGCGCAGCTCGGGATAGGCATGGAGGATCGCCGTAAGCACCGTCCCATCGCCCCCGCCCACATCGAGAATCTCGGAGAAGCGGGTCCACTCGAAACGTTCAGCGATCTGTGGTGCCTGAACCTGGAACCGCCAGTTCATCTGGGCGTCGAATGAGCGCCGCAATTTCGGGCCGGTGTCGAGGTCCGCCCAGAAATCGCGCCCATATCGGTGTACGTAAGCAGGAGTTCCCGTGGTAATCGTTTCGAGCAGGTCGACGAAGGCTAGCTCGGCGCGCCCGCCGACACAGTTTATGTCGAGCAGAATTTTGAACCCTTCTGGGGAGTCCTCACTCATCTGATTTCCGAGGCTCGTGGGGCGATAGCGTCCGCACTCGGCATCGAGGTCGAACACGCCAATCGCGACCAGGTGGTCGAGGAGTTTCCGGAGCGCCGGTGCGGAGGTTTTTGTTCGGAGGGCGAGTTGTTCCACGGTCGCCCCCGCGATCCCAGCCTTCTCGGTCAGACCGAGTGTCGCAGCCACCCGTATGGACATGGGAGTGGCCAGATCGGCCATCGCGAGGATCGAAGGTATTCTCCTTGCAAGATTCATGATTCGATTCTACTTAAAAAATACATGAAGAGTTGCCCAGTCGGTGTCGGGCTTAAGGGCCATGGAAGCCGGTGCCAGCCTCCTTCCCCTCCCAGCCTCCGCGACGCCCCTCAAGAAGTTGGGTGAAACTGTCGAAGTATGCCGCCGGTCTACTCGTGGAAGCGGGTCAGACGCTCGCTCAGGACCGGTCGAGCGCCGCCCGTCTCGCCGGACCCCACGCCGGCCCGCCGCCGGGTAGCGGTATGAGACTGCCCACCATGCGGTTCATCCACTCCTCTCTGATGGCCACCTCGTCGCCAGGATCGTCCGCGTCAGGGTCGTAGCCGAAGACGTCCTTTGTGCCACGCAGTCCGGAGAACGTGTCGAGGACATCGCCGATTTGAGGTGGGTCGGTGTTCTGGATGACGAGCCACAGCGCGTACTCGTCGGCGAGGCACTGTGGGCGGGGGACGCGCCCCTCACCGAGCCCTTGAAACGGTGCGGACATCGTCCTCGAAGACCATGATTGGCGGCTCGCGACGGCGGCCGTCTCCGCGGCACAGGATGCTCGCTCGCCCACCGTCGTCTCGGAATGTCGCCACATGGCCACAGTACGTCTATGTAGACGCCGCGCCACTACCCGAGACATCGGTGGGGTCTCTCGACAAGTCCCGCAAACGCTGACCGGCATGGGACCAGGGCCAGGACTGTCGCTGGCGAGGATTTCACTGCCGCCGCGCGGCCCTGCGGCGGCCAGTCAGTCTAGGCGAGTGTGGCGAGGTCGAGGGTGGTTTCGTGGCCGTCGGCGAAGCTGACAGTCATGCGGACGGTGCCGCCGATGGCCGCCAGGTAGGAGTTGAGGGTTGACAGCAGAAGGTCGTGGGGCTGTTCGATCCGACTGATCGCTGCTTGGGTGACGCCCATGCGCCGGGCGAGTTCGACCTGGGTGAGGGCTGCGGCTTGGCGCAGCGCAGCCAAGCCCATGGCGTAGGTGCGGTCGGCGTCGGCCATGTCTGCCCGAATCTGGGCGACTTCACCGGCGATGTCGGGTCTCTGGGCGAGCTGGCGGATGCGGTCGTTTCCGCGGATGAAGGTGACGTCACCGTCGGTCGTGTTGTTGTCGGTCATGGGGTGCCTCCTTGCTGGCGTAGCCAGGCGTCGACGAGTGCTTCGCCGCGGGTGGCGGCGCTGGCGTAGAACACATCGCCGATCATCTTCTTGTCGAAGCCGATCAATGCGAGCACGACGTGGTCGTCGGCGGGGAACCAGCAGATGATCCGGACAGCGACCTCCGGGTCGAACGGATGGGCGACGCGCCAGAGCTCATGGCGGCGGGCCTGCCGTACTCGCTTGAAGGTTGGGGACTCCTCGGCAGGTCTGGCCGGCAGATCCGCGAGTGCCTGCAGGAGCGCGACAGCGAGGGCGAGGCGGCGGCCTCCCTGTTCTTCCGCGTGGGTCAGCCAGCGGTCGAACTCGTCGGTCCAGTCGACGATCACCTCCCGAGTATGAGCCCCGCTTAATACAACGTCAAACTCATACCCGACCGCGGACTATGACCCCACCGACCGGCAGCGGGCGGCACATCCGCATGCAGGCAATATCATCTAGCGGCCCGGCGCGTGAGGGCGCGGGTGGCTGCGGCTAGCCAGTAGCGACGCGCTCCGCTACGCAGCGTCCACCCTGTGGTCCTACCGGGCGGTCTTGGAGCTCCGCACCCAGGAAACGAACCCGTGCAGCGGAAACTGCGTATAGCAGACAAGCGGCACGGTCCCGTTACCAGCCCGGGGTAACCGAACAAGTCGGCTATCGCTAACGACGCTGTCGGCAGCATCCCGATCAGCTACCTTCGGTAGCCCTAACGGCTACGGAGCGTGCCCCCAACGGGATTCGAACCCGTGCTACCGCCTTGAAAGGGCGACGTCCTGGGCCACTAGACGATGGGGGCCGGGTGACGATCACGAGCCGACTGAGTGATCGCTCAACCGCTTCGGCGATCGTCTGAAGCACTGCAAGCATAGGGGATGGCCTGGGTGGGCGACAAACCTGTCCGCGGATGATCGTCACCCACGCGGCGCAGGGCGGGGCGGGGGTCGGTCCAGCGGTAGCGGGAGCGGAAGAACGCGCGCACCGGGCGACCGCCGATCGAGATCGAGTGGTCGATGCCGGCGTCCGGACGGGCCAGGTCGAAGGACATCGTGACGTCGTCGGCGCGGTCCAGTGCGGTGTTCGGGTCGTGGACGCGCAGGGTCACGGCCGCGCCGACCTGCTCGTAGGCGTAGGCGAGGACCTGGTGGTTCAGCCCGAGCCGGCGGGGGTCGGCCGAGTGGACGGTGATGATCCCCAGCGGCGACAGGCGGCCGGTGTCCAGGTCGAGCCGGATCCGGGGCCACTCACCGGCGATGCTGCGCCGGCCCACGTCGGCGCGGCGCGCGTAGGGCTGGCCCTGGCCGGGTCGGCCCGCGTCACGCCGGTTCGGGGCGTTCTGGCCGATCTTCTGGTTCGCATGCCCGTCCACGGCGTCCGGGCCGTAGGTGAGGGCGTAGTAGCGGGCGACGCCGCGCGGGAGGTCGAAGCTCGCGAACAGGCGGCGGACGAGGTACGCGTACAGGGGCGAGCCACGTTCCGGCGGCGCGGTGTCGGGCGGCGGGTCGAGGCCGGCTTCATGCAGGTCACGCACAGCGAAGATCATGCCGCCGCACAGACCGCGGCTGGCATCGCCGATGCCGAGACCCCACCGCATCCGCGGCAGTCTCACGTCGAGTAACGACTGCGGGGCGAAGGTGTTCGTGAACCGGAAGGCCCGTGTGCTGGGCAGAAAGCCGGGCACAGCGGACCGTGCCGTCCAGGTCTCGGGCTCCCGCGACTGGCTCACCGTGCCCTCCCCCGATGGCCGGTCCCTGACGTACGGATGAGGCCGGCGGACGGTCCGTGGACCGTCCGCCGGTTCCCCAAGAAGGTCCACCCTGCGCCCTCCCGGTGCTCAGGTGGTCCTTGTCGCGTGCCCGAAGCACGCATGTGCGAGCCCCGCCCCGGAGGCATCCCCACCCCCGGCCACGTGGCCGCACAGCCGGATCCTGACACTTCCTTGACGGACGATGGCCCGAAGGTGGACGTCCGGACCCGACCGACAGTCGAGCCCACAACGGGGCCGGCGGCCTTTGAGACCTTCGGCCCTGTTCCTCCGGACCCGGTCACCGAGACTCTCGCACCGGCGGCGATGACGCGGCCGCCGAGAGAGCAGGAGGTGTCCCCGGCCACAGCAGGTTCAGATGATCTAGATGTCGCCTCCAATGCTCGGAACTCCCTTGAGCAGAGCACGCACCTCGGCCTCCCGGTACCGGCGGTGCCCGCCCAGGGTCCGAATCGACGTCAGCTTGCCGGCCTTGGCCCACCGGGTCACGGTCTTCGGGTCAACCCGAAACATCGTGGCCACTTCGGCGGGCGTCAGCAGCGGCTCGGCGTCCGGCGTTCGTGTCGTCATTGTGTTGGCCTCCCGTCACAGAGCGTCGCTCCGTCCCATACAGATCGTGCATCCTTCGGGGGCATTTCGGACATGGCACGTCAGGACCATCTGCTGACTAGTCACAGCTCGTCCGAAGCAGACGGCGACTCTCTGTTAACGGAATGCGTCGATCAGCTTGCGGATTCCCGCGCCTGCAGGGGTCTCCACCTCATGAGGACCCGTTCGTAGGCTTCGACCGCTAGGTCTGTTCGCCCTCGGCGTAACGCACTGACAGCCTCAACGATGTCCTCTACCGAGCTGTCGCGCCGAAGCATGTCATCGTCCAGCAGGTCAACTAGCCCGTCGTAGTCCAGTTCGACCCTGCTCTGCGGATGGAAGGACCCCAGCCAACGGGCCAGGTCGCCGATCCCCTCGACGGCGGGGGCGTCCGCGGAGCCCGCCCGCAGCGTCTCGACCGCCTCGACCGCCCGGCTGGCGCGGCGCCGGGCGAGGCTCATCGTCGTCCGGTAGATCATCGAGCGCTCGGCGGTGTCCCCGGTCACCAGTGACCGCTCGGCCGGGTCGAACAGCAGGAACCACGGCGGCGGCACCATCCAGGTGCAGGTCTGCACGTGCACCTTGAGCACGGGGCGGCGGGCCTTCCAGCGGTCCAGCTCGAGCTCGGCCGGCTCGGTGATCCGCCGCGGCAGGAACGCCTCGGCCACCCGCTCGGGCATCAGCCCGCGGAACTCCAGCGCCGCCTGCCACACCCGCAGCTGCGTCGACCACGGACAGACGAACATCAACCCGTCGATCCACTGGACGAACGCCGACTCGTCGGCGACGTCGAGGGACGGCCGGACCGCCGCGAGCAGCGAGACGACCCGCTCGCGGCGCGAACCCGCCCGCCGCGACGGCGGCCCGGCGGCCGCGTAACGCTGCCAGCGGCCACGCTCGGCGGCCGGAAAGGCGGCAAGCGGCTCGTACACCCGCAGATACGTCGCAGGCGACACGACAGGCATCTCAGCTCCCCAGGCCGGCCGGGACCGCCATCGGTGCGACCAGCGGCCCCTCAGGCGCGGCGCGGCCCCCTCCGTGGACGGCGGCCCCGCACCGACGCCCACGCCGATGCCGGGGCGCCGCGGACGACACCCACGCGGATGCCCTGGAACCTGGCATGCCTCGATCCTGGCACGTCCACGGGCACGCCGTCCGGCCTACCGGGGCCGTAGGGTTCGCGGTGGGCCGGACCGGGGGGTTCACCCCTGCACCGCGCGGGTGCCGGCGGTCAGGATCCGCCAGGAGGTGCGTCAATGCGATCGCTGTTCGGCGCCGTGCACGACCACGAGCAGGTCCTGCTGTGCTCGGATCCGCGGACCGGGCTCCGCGCGATCATCGCGATCTACTCCACCGCGCTCGGACCGTCCCTGGGCGGCACCCGCTTCCACCCCTACGCCGACGACGACGTCGCCCTCGCCGACGCCCTGGCGCTGTCCCGGGCGATGGCCTACAAGGCCGCCTGCGCCGGCCTGGACCTCGGCGGCGGCAAGGCGGTCATCATCGGCGACCCCGACCGGGACAAGTCCGAGCCGCTGCTGCGGGCCTTCGCTCGCCACATCGCCTCCCTCGGCGGGCGCTACATCACCGCCTGCGACGTCGGCACCTACGTCGCCGACATGGACGTCATCGCCCGCGAGACCCGCTGGGTCACCGGCCGCTCGCCCGAACACGGCGGAGCGGGCGACTCGGGCGTGCTGACCGCCTACGGCGTGTTCGAGGGCATGCGCGCCGCGGCCCGCCACCGCTGGGGCACGCCGAGCCTCGCCGGGCGCCGGGTGGCCGTCAGCGGCGTCGGCAAGGTCGGACGCCGGCTCGTCGGGCACCTCGTCGACGACGGTGCGTCGGTGGTCGCCGCCGACGTCGACCGGCCCGCGCTCACCCGGCTCGTGGCCGAGTTCCCCGGCGTGCAGACCCTCGACGATCCGGACAAGCTGCTCGAGCTGGAGGCCGACGTCCTCGCCCCGTGCGCGCTCGGCGGCGTCCTGAATGACGAGACGGCCGGCCGGCTGCAGGTCGCGGTCGTCTGCGGCGGCGCCAACAACCAGCTCGCCACGCCGGAGATCGGCCGGCGGCTCGCCACCGCCGGCGTGCTCTACGCGCCGGACTTCGTCGTCAACGCCGGCGGGCTCATCCAGGTCGCCGACGAGATCGAGGGGTACTCGCCGCAGCGCGCCCGCGCCCGCGCGGCCCGGATCTTCGACACGACCACCGAGGTGTTCCGGCTCGCCGACGATGAGGGCGTCACGCCGGTCGAGGCGGCCGAGCGCCTCGCCGAGCGCCGGATGGCCGAGGTCGGCAGGCTGCGCCGCTTCCTGCTCCCGCAGGGCCGCTGACCGGACCCGACACGCCGCCACACCGCCCGCCACACCGCCGGTCGTACCCGCGACCCCACCGACGCGCCCGCACCGCGCCGGTGGGCCGGTCTGGCGGAAGGTGACGGTCGCCACATCCGAACGGCCGCGCGAGGGACCGCCGCGGGCCCGCCCAGCGGCGCCGATGCCCCACGTGGACGGCCGGACAGGCGCCATCACGGAGGGCTTCCGATCATGGACATCTTGTCCGAGGACAGGCAACTGTCGGGTTGGCGTGCCGAGAGGCCTCCGGTCCCTGTAGTCTCGGGAAGCACGAGACAGTGAGAGCACCGGGGCGGGTCCCCGTCGTCATGTTCGAGGGGGTCGAGCCATGGGGCGCGGCCGAGCTAAGGCCAAGCAGACGAAAGTCGCCCGCGAGCTCAAGTACAACTCGCCCAATATGGATCTCGACCGATTGAAGGCGGATCTGGGCGCGGGCTCGACGCGCGAGAGTAACAGCGACGATGCGCACGCAGACGACGATTACGGATACGACGCCTACGCGGACGACGAGGACGATCGTCGTTCTTCCCGCTGACAGCGTCACGTCGGTAACCGGTCCGCCGCGGATGGCTCACCGCGGCGTCGTCGCCGATGGTGGTCGTCCGGGCTTCGGCCCGGACTCCCACCGCCATTGCGTCCTGCCCTGATTTCGGACGCCCGTAGGCGGACGGTCCAGGTCGGCACTTGGCGTGCCGGCCATCGTGGCCCGAACCCACGGCGGCCCAGGCTGGTGGTCGGGCGGACTCAGGCGGTCAGGGACCGCGTGATCATTCGATCATGGCCAGGTGTCGGGCACTCGCCCGCCGATGCCGGCCGATCGTGGCCCGGCGCCGACGAGGCCCGATCCGGCGGCGGATCGGGCCGGACGACGTCGGCCCCGCGGCTCAGCGGGGATGCTCACCGATCAACCGGGCGCCGGCAGCGGCGCGTCCCGAGGAACCGGCCGGGGCAGCGGGCTGGCCGCCCTCCAGGTCCTCGCCCACCGACCCGAGCACCCAGGCCGGCACTCCGCGCTCGGCCAGCAGCGCCAGCGCGTCGTCGACCGCCTCGGGCGCGACGATCGCGACCATGCCCACGCCCTGGTTGAACGTCTGCTCCATGTCCGCCGCGGCCACCTCGCCGCGCTCGGCGAGCAGCGTGAAGATCGGCGGCACCGGCCAGGTCGCCCGGTCGAGGGTGGCGAGCAGACCGGCGGGGATCACGCGCGCGGTGTTCGCGGCGAGGCCACCGCCGGTGATGTGCGCGAAGGCGTGCACCTCGACGGCCGCCGCGAGGGCGAGGCAGTCCAGGGCGTAGATGCGGGTCGGAGTGAGCAGCGCGGCGCCCAGCGTGTCGCCCAGGGCGGGTATGTGCGCCCGCAGTTCCGCCGCGGCCGATGCGGAGACCCCTCCGGGCTGGTCAGATTCGATCGGACCCCACAGGATGTGCCGTACGAGCGAGAAGCCGTTGGAGTGGATGCCGGATGATGCCATCGCGACCACCACGTCCCCGGGCCGGACGAGCTCCGGCCCAAGCACGCCGTCGGCCTCCACGACCCCGACCCCCGTCGCGGCCAGGTCGTAGTCGTCGCCGCCCATGACCCCGGGATGCTCGGCGGTCTCGCCGCCGACGAGGGCCGCGCCGGCCTGCTCGCAGCCGGCGGCGATCCCGGACACGATCCGCGCGATCCGTTCGGGCACGAGGCTGCCGCAGGCGATGTAGTCGAGCAGGAACAGCGGCTCCGCGCCGCACACGACGAGATCGTCGACGACCATGGCGACGAGGTCGATGCCGACGGTGTCGTGGGTGTCGAGTGCCCGCGCCACCGCGATCTTGGTGCCCACGCCGTCCGTGGACGAGGCGAGCAGCGGGCGCCGGTAACGGGTCGTGTCCAGCGCGAACAGCCCGGCGAAGCCGCCGAGCGACCCCACCACCTCGGGCCGGGTGGCCCGCGCCACGTGCCCGCGCATCAGCTCGACCGCCCGGTCGCCCGCGACGACGTCGACCCCGGCCGTCCGGTAGGAGACCCGCTCGCCCGCGCTCACGCCGGCCTCGCCTCGGCGAGATCCGCGTCGTGGCCGTCCGGGGACGGATCCGCGCCGTTCATGCCGAGGGTGACCTCCCGGCGCATCGCCTCGGCGATCATCTCCGCGGTCGTCGTCGCGCCGCCCGCCGACTCCAGCCGGTGCTTGCCGAGCTTGTCGGTCTCGGCCAGCGGCACGGGGTAGACGCCGTCGAAGCAGGCCCGGCACAGCGACTCGGCCGGCTGGTGGGAGGCGGCGACCAGGCCGTCGAGCGAGACGTACGCCAACGAGTCCGCGCCGAGGGAGACCCGGATCTCCTCCACCCCGGCGTCCGAGGCGATGAGCTCGGCGCGGGTGGCGAAGTCGATGCCGTAGAAGCAGGGCCAGCGCACCGGCGGCGAGGAGATCCGGATGTGCACCTCGGCGGCGCCGGCCTCGCGCAGCATGCGGACCAGGGCGCGCTGGGTGTTGCCCCGCACGATCGAGTCGTCGACGACGACGAGCCGGCGGCCCTCGATCACCTCGCGCAGCGGGTTCAGCTTCAGCCGGATGCCGCGCTGGCGGATCGTCTGCGACGGCTGGATGAACGTGCGGCCCACGTAGGAGTTCTTGACCAGCCCCTCGCCGAACGGGATGCCGGACTGCTCGGCGTAGCCGACGGCCGCCGGCACCCCGGACTGCGGCACGGGGATGACCAGGTCCGCTTCGACCGGCGCCTCGCGGGCGAGCTGACGGCCGACGTCGACGCGGGTGGCGTGCACGGACCGGCCGGCTATCGCGGTGTCCGGGCGGGCGAGGTAGACGTACTCGAACAGGCAGCCGTGCGGGTCGGCGGCCGCGAAGGTCCGCGAGCGCACCCCGTCCGCGCCGATGGTGATCATCTCGCCGGGCTTGACCTCGCGGACGAAGGTCGCGCCGACGATGTCGAGGGCCGCCGTCTCACTGGCGACGATCCACGCGCCGTCCGGATGGTCGGCCAGCCGGCCGAGCACGAGGGGATGGATGCCGTGCGGGTCGCGGGCGGCGTACAGGGTCGAGGCGTCCGAGAAGACCAGCGAGAACGCGCCGGCGAGCCGGGGCAGCACCGCCATCGCCGCGTCGACGAGTGTGGGGCCGGGGTGGTCGGCGAGCATCGCGGTGATCAGATCGGAGTCGGTGGTGGCACGCAGCCGGTCCCGGCCGGCGCCGAGCTCACGGGCCAGTTGGACGATGTTGGTCAGGTTGCCGTTGTGGCCGAGCGCGATCGGGCCGCCGTAGCCGGCGGTGCGGTAGGACGGCTGTGCGTTCTCCCAGGTGGAGGAGCCCGTCGTCGAGTAGCGGGTGTGGCCGACGGCGACGTGGCCGACCAGGCTGGACAGCTTGCCCTCGTCGAAGACCTGGGCGACGAGCCCGAGCTCCTTGAAGACCACGACGGTGCGGCCGTCCCCGACGGCGATGCCGGCCGCCTCCTGGCCGCGGTGCTGCAGCGCGTACAGCCCGTAATATGTGAGATTCGCGACGTCCTCGCCCGGCGCCCAGACACCGAAGACGCCGCAGGCGTCCCGCGGACCGGGATCGTCGGACAGCTCGGAACACTCTTTGCCGATGGCGCCAAAGCGGGCGGCGACGTCTGGCACCAGGACTCCTCGACTGGTCAGGGACACCGGCTGGTGAGGGGCACCGGGCCGGCGCCGCAGAGACGACGCGCCGGATCGCGTCCGCGCCGGCCCGCTCGCCGTGGTGCCGTCCACTGTGGGTGACGAGACGCGCCGAACCGGCTCCGGTGACCGTCTCGCCCCGGCACCTGCCATCTCGCCCGGCAGCTGCCACCATCCACGCTAGCAGCGACGACGCACATCGGCCCTTGCTACCGGGATGCGGCCCAGTGCTCTGGCCTTCAGGTCGGGGGTGAAGGGCTGCGCGGGAGGGCCTCTAGGTCCGAGCGTGCTCTAGACCGGACGGGCTTGTTGCTCGATGTACCGGCGGAGCACGTCGAGTGGCGCCCCGCCGACCGAGCCGGCGAAGTACGACCCCGACCACAGCCGCTGGGCCCGCCAGTAGTGCCTGACGAGGTCGGGGAACTCCTGGCGCATCCGCCGCGACGACACGCCCTTGAGGCTGTTGACCAGCCGGGACACGGCGACTTTCGGCGGGAAGTTCACGAGCAGGTGGACATGGTCGGCTTCGCCGTTGAACTCGACGAGTTCGGCCTCGAAGTCGGCGCACACCGCCCGCATGATCTCTTCCAGTCGGGTCAGGTGGCGATCAGCGAAGACCCGGTGCCGGTACTTCGTCACGAAAACCAAGTGGGCGTGCATCGCGAAAACACAGCGCCTGCCAGTACGAACATCAAGATCATCAGACATAGACCAATGGTAGGCTGTGATCGTGCAGCTTCGGTACGGCTTCCGTCTGTACCCGAGCGCCGGTCAGCGGGTCGCGTTGGCGCGGGCGTTCGGGTGCGCCCGCGCCGTCTACAACGACGCCCTGCGTGCCCGGGAGACCGCCCGTGCGGCGGGGTTGCCGTTCCCGACGTCCGGGGATCTGTCGAAGCTGCTGATCACCGAGGCGAAGAAGACGCCGGAGCGGGCGTGGCTCGCCGACGTGTCTGCGGTGGTCCTTCAGCAGTCGCTGCGGGACCTGGACGCGGCGTACCGGAACTTCTTCGACGGGCTGAAGGGGAAGCGGCCCCGGATGGGCGCGCCCCGGTACCGGTCGAAGCGGGATACGCGGCAGTCGGTGCGGTTCACCGCGAACGCCCGCTGGTCGCTCACCTCGGGCGGGAAGCTGCGTCTACCGAAGATCGGGGACGTGGGTGTGCGCTGGTCGCGGAACCTGCCGTGCGTTCCGTCGTCGGTCACGGTGATCAGGGACAGCGCGGGCAGGTACTTCGCGAGCTTCGTGGTGGAGACCGACTCGGAGGCGTTGCCGCCGGTCCAGCCGGAGATCGGTGTCGACCTCGGCCTGACGCACTTCGCGGTCCTCTCCGACGGCACGAAGATCGACTCTCCTCGGTTCCTTCGCCGCGCCGAGAAGCGGCTCACGAAGACCCAGCGGGACCTCTCCCGCAAGAAGAAGGGTTCGGCGAACCGGGCCAAAGCCCGGGTGAAGGTCGCCCGTGCGCATGTGCGAGTGGCCGACGCGCGCCGCGAGTTCCACCACCAACTCTCCATCCGGCTGATCCGCGAGAACCAAGCGGTGGCCGTGGAAGACCTGGCGGTGAAAGGACTCGCCCGTACGCGGCTGGCAAAGTCGGTGCACGACACCGGCTGGTCGCGGTTCGTCGCCATGCTGGAGTACAAGGCCGCCCGGTATGGACGGACGTTCGTGCGGATCGGACGGTTCGAGCCCACCTCGCAGGTGTGTTCGGCCTGCGGCGTGAAGGACGGTCCGAAGCCGCTCGCCGTGCGGGAGTGGACGTGCCCGGCGTGCGGGGCAGGGCACGATCGGGATGTGAACGCGGCGGTCAACGTCGCGCTGGCCGCCGGACTGGCGGTGTCTGCCCGTGGAGCGCAGGTAAGACCGGCATATGTGCCGGCACCGCGCGGCGAAACGGGAACCCACCCGAAGCTCACGCCCACAGCGGCGGCGCAGCAGGCGGGAATCTCCGCCCCTCAGCTTCAGGGCGGAGAGGAAGTCAAGCGTGCGGTCCCGCCGGGCGGCCGCCGGGGGGGTGCCGCCGTCAGAGCAGGGGCAGCCACCCACGCAGGTCCGACCGTTCCCCGCTGGCCCTGACCCGACCGTCCGCGACGGCGTCCTCCCAGGCCAGCCGCCCCGCGCACACCTGGACGAACGGGACGGGCCCGACCTCGACCACGTTCGGCGGCGTCCCCCGCGTGTGCCGCGGACCATCGACGATCTGCACCGCGGTGAACGGGGGTACCCGCAGTTCCACCGCGTGCCCCGGAGCCCTCGCCGCGAACAGATCGGCGAGCAGCCGCGCCGCCACCCGCAGCGCCGGGCGCGACGGCTCGATCCCGAGGTCGAGCCCGTGCACGACCGCCTCGACCGCCCGGGTGCGCAGGAACTCGCCCAGCGCCATCGGCCCGCCCGGCGTGACCACCACCTCACCTCCCGCCGCTGGGCCGCCGGCCGCGACAGGAGAGCCCGTCCCGCCAGGAGCGCCGGCCGCCGTGGGTGCACCCGCCGACGGCGAATCGGTGCCGATGCCGGTGCCGGTGCCGGTGCCGCTGTCGGTGCCGGTGCCGGTGCCGGTGCCGGTGCCGGTGCCGGTGCCGGTGCGAGACTCCAGGGCGGCGCACGCGGCCGCGACCTGCGCGGCGAGCCAGGAGCGCGGGCCCGTGGCGGCGACCGACGCCGACAGTGCCCGGGCCGTGTCCGCGATCGCCTCGGCGCGCGCGCCCGTGCCGGCGAGGTACTCGACCGCCGAGACGGGACCGCCGCCGACGGCCGTCGCCGCGGGCGCGAGCGCCTCGGTCACGGCGGTCGCGGAGCTGGCCACATGCATGACCAGGCCGCCGACCGTCCAGCCGGGCAGCACGCTGGGCCGCGCGAACGCGACGTCCGGCAGGGCGTCGACGGCCTCGACGATCCGCTGCCACTGCTCGCCCACCACGACGACAAGGACGGGCAGGTCGACGGCGGCGTCCCGGCCGGAGCCGCGAGAACCACGGGAGCCGCGGCCGGTACGGGTGGGGCCGGGGCGGGCGGTCGACGGCATCCCCTCATCCTGCCCGGCTGGCCCCGTCCGTCCGCCCCATCCCTCTCGGTGACAGCTCGCACGCCCGGGTGCCGTTGCCGGCCGCGTGGCCCGGACGCGACCCGCTCCGCGGGCGTGCGGCGGACGGACGAGGATGGACCCGTGTCAGTGACCACCGCACACGCTGCGGCCGACGGGTATGGGACCGCCGCGGTGCGGCGGCGGGTACTGGATGCCTGGGTCGCCTCCCCGGCTCGCTTCCGGGAGGACGCCAACGCCGAGGAGGACGCCGCCCTCGGCGCCTACCGCGACCGCCTGGTCGTGGAACTGATCCAGAACGCCCTGGACGCGGCGACCGAGGCCGCGGTGCCGGCCCGCGCCCTCCTGCGGTTGACCACGGCCGCAGCCGCCCCCGGCGGCCTGCTCGAGGTCGCCAACACGGGCGCCGCGCTGACGGCCGCCGGCGTCGAGGCGCTGTCGACGCTGCGGGCCTCGGCGAAGCGGGACGCCGCGTCCGTGGGACGGTTCGGGGCCGGTTTCGCCGCGGTCCTCGCGGTGACGGACGAGCCGTCGATCGTCTCCGGAGCAGGCGACCCCGGCACGCCGGCCACCGGCGTCGCCTGGTCGCGCACCGCCGTGATCGACGCGGTGGCGGCCCTCGACCCACGCCACCCGGACGCCGCCCCCGGCGACGTAACTCCGGGTGACGTAACGAAAGGCGACGCAACAAATCTCGGCGGCCTCGCGGAGGAGCTCGCCCGGCGCGACGGCGCGGTGCCGATCCTGCGCCTGCCCTTCGCGATCACCGCCCCGCCGCCGCCGGACGGCTTTGACACTGTGGTGCGCCTGCCGCTGCGGGACGCGAGCGCCGCCGCCCTGGTCCGGGAGCTGCTGGCCGGCATCGATCCCACGCTGCCGCTGGTGCTGGGCGGGCCGGGTGAGATCATTCTCGACGTCGACGGCACGGTGCGCACGATCAGCTGCCACTGGGTGCGCGGCGGTCCCGACGGCCACCGGGCCGCCACGACGCCGGCCGCCACGACGCCGGCCGCCACGACGCCGGCCGCCACTCCCGCGGCTACCACCCCCGCGGCCGGCGCGCCGATGGTCGAGGAACTGGTCGAGATCGCCGACCTGGACGGCGAACGCTGGCGCGGCGTCGCCCGGCGCGGCCCGATTCCCGCCGAGCTGCTCGCCGACCGCCCGGTAGAGGAACGCGGCCGGACGGGCTTCACCGCCCGCGTGATGATCCCGGACGGCGACTGGCCGCAGGGCGTGGCCAGAGTGCTGCGCGCGCCGCAGCCCACCGACGAGCCGCTGTCCCTGCCGGTCCTGGCCAGCGTCGAGCTGCCACTGGACCCCTCCCGCCGGCACACGATCGCCGGCCCGCTGCGCGACCGGCTCACCGACGAGCTCGCCGCCGCAGCGGTCGCGCTGGCCCGCTACCTCGGCACCGGCACCCTCGACGACCCAGGCACCCTCGACGGCCGGGACAGTCTCGACGACCAAGGTGATGTCGGCGTCCCAGGCAGCCCCGACGGGCAAGGCAGCCCCGACGGCGCGGACAGCCCTGACGGGGTGGACGCCGGCGCGGCGCCGCCCGATCCACTGGCCGCGCTCAGCCTCGTCCCGACGGGCCTGGCCCACGGCGAGGTCGACGGCCGGCTGCGGGAGGCGTTGCTGCGACTCCTGCCCGGGGCCGCGCTGTTCCCCGGCGGCCGGCGCGGCCGGGACTGCTCGGTCTGCGACCTCGGCCCCGCCACCGATGCCGTCACCGACCTGCTCGGCGTCGACCCCGTCGAGGAGGGCGCCGCCCCAGCGGGCGACACGGATCCGGATCATCCCGCCGCCCGCGCGGGCGACGTCATCACCGACGGTACGGACGGTTCCGACGGGAGCCGCCTGCTGCCGGGGCTGCTGCCGGCGACCTACGCCGGCCGGCGCTGGCGCGGCCCGCTGGACCTGCTCGGGGTCCGGCGGGTGGACAGCTCCGCGCTCGTCGAGCTGCTGTCCGGCGCCGACCGTCCACCGGCCTGGTGGGGACGGCTCTATCCGCTGCTCGTGGCCGCACCGGACCGCGACGCGCTCGGCGCGCTGCCCGTGCCCCTGGCCGAACTGCCGGTGGACGACCACGAGCCCCCCGGACCCACGTCCGGCACCGCGGCCGGCTCGGGCGCCGCGGAACTCGGCACGCGGATGGTCACCGGTCCGCGGGGCACGCTGCTGCCGACCGCCGATCTCGACATCGTCGCGCTGATCCGCTCGGGCCTGCCGTTGCGGGTCGTCCATCCGGACGCCTGTGCCGACGCGGCCCGCGACGCGCTGCGCACCCTGGGCGCCGCCGAGGGAACGCCGGCCGGGGTGCTGCGGGACCCGGCGGTGCGCGAGGCGGTGCTCGACAGCGATCCCGACGATCACCGGGACGACCTGCTCGCGCTCGCCGGCGCCGTACTCGCCCTGGTCCGGGACTGCGACGAGCAGGTCACGGCGGGCCTCGACTGGCTGGAGGAGCTGCTGCTGCCGGATGCCGACGGCGAGTTCGCCCCGGCCGGCGAGCTGCTGGTCGACGGCGGCCCGCTGGATCAGGTGCTCGCGCAGGACGCCCCGTTCTCCACGCTGTCCCCCGAGATCGTCCGCGGCTGGCCGACCCAGGTGCTCGAGCGGGTCGGCGTCCTGCACGCGTTCGGCGTACTGCACGCCTACGACCTGCCCCTCGACGCGGACGAGCAGATCCTGCTCGATCTGGACGACAGCGACACCTGGGTGGACGACGTCGCCGCCGGCGATCACGGCGGCCCGCCCGGCGACACGCCGAACCTGCGCCGCCCGCCCGCCGGCGGCCCGCCCGCGCCGGCGATGATCGGCGTGTTCGCCGCCGTGCGGGACCTGGAGCTCGTCGACCCGCGGGCCTGGCCGAGGGCGCTGGCGCAGCTCGCCGCCCCGCCGCTGCGCGAGGTGGTGTTCACCCCGGAGCCGTCTTACACCCGCTGGTGGCTGGCCCGCCACGCGGTGCTGCCGGTGGCCGGCGGAGGTCCCGCGCTGCCCCCGCGCGAGCTGCTGCTGCCCGCCGCCGATCCGCTGCTGGCCGGTCTGTTCGCGCCGGCGGCGCCGCTGCCCGACGTCGACGACGAGTTCCTGCGCCATCTCGGTTCCCGGCTGACGCTCGACGACGTGCTCGGTGACCTCGGCGCCGTCATGGACCTGCTCGACCGGCTGGGCGACGCCGACCGGGACGTGTCCTGGCCGGCCGCGCGGCTGCTGTACATCGCGGCGGTCGACGCCGTGGCCCGGGTGCTGGCGGCGCCCGATCGGTCGGCGGGCGACGAACGGTTCGACCCGCCGCTGACGGTGCGCACCCCCGACGGCGTGGTGCCGAGCGCGCAGGCCGTCGTCGTCGACGCGCCGGACATGCTGGGCCTGGTGGGCGGGCGCCACGCGCTGCGGCTGCCGCTGGACCGCGCGGCCGAGGTCGCCCACGTGCTCGGAGTGCCGATGGCCGCCGAGATCGCCCCCTGCGCGATCGTGGCGGGCGAGGCCGCCGGCGCCGAAGGGACGGACGAGGCGGACGAGAGCGGCGAGACGGGCGAGGCGGCGCTCGCGCCGGACGGGACGCCCTACCGGGTGCACCGCCCACTGCTGGTCGAGGATCTGACCGGCCGGCCGACCCGGGTGCCGTGGCGGGTGCTCGGCGGCATCGGCGGCCAGGTGCACGTCGACGCCGAGGCGGGGCCGGATGCGCTGGCCCGGGCGCTGGCCTGGCGCGGCGGCCAGTGGGACCGCCGGCACGCGCTCGCCGCGGAACTGCGCGATCCGGCGGGCGCCGCCTTCCGCGCCGCGGAGGACGACCTCGACGAGGCCTGAGGCCCCGCCCCTCCTCGCGCTAGCCGGCCGCCGGCTCGGCCGCCGCCGTGGCGGCCCGTAGCCGGCGGCGACGGCGCACGACGACCCACAGGCCGACAAGCCCCAGACCGAACCCGCAGACGGCCGTCGCCAGCCACCACAGATGGCCGTCCGTGCGCAGGTCGTCGAGGAAGAACAGCATGACGACGGCGGCGATCCCCCACAGCGCGGTGCCGACCGCCACCGAGGCGACGCCGTCGTAGGGCAGCGGCTCGGGCGGCGGCAGCTCGCCGCCGCCCGCCGGATCCTTGCTCTCTGGCACGCTCATCGCCGCCGACGCTACCCGGGCCGGGGACGGTCAGCCGGGGTCGGGGCCGAACTCCCACCGCCGGCGCGTCACCTGCTCGAGCAGCAGGTGGTCCGCGCTGTAGTGGTCACGCAGACGGTCGGCGACGCCCGAATCGAGCCGCGCCGGCGCCCACGCCGCCGCACCCGAGGCGGCGGTGTCGCCCGCCGGCGCCCCTGATCTGACCGGCGCGCCGGAACCGACCGGGACCTGTGAACGCACTCTCGCGACGCGGGGAAGGCCGGCGGACGCCCCTGCGATCCCGTCGCCCGCGCCCGCCGCGCCGGCGAGTCCGACGAACCGGGCGACCTGGTCCAGCACCACCGCCGGCTCCGTCCACAGCCGCGCGTACGGGGTGAGGAACACCTGCCCGAACGTGAACAGGGTGGTCAGCCGCTGCAGCTGGGCGCCATAGCACCCCAGCGCCCGATATCGCCAGGTCCAGTCCCAGGCCGCCGTCGTGCGATCGCCCTCGACCGCGAGAGCGCGTTCGAAGTCATCAACGGTCTCCAGGCCGGCCGCGCGCATCCGCGACCAGTGGGCGTATGCCCGCGCCACCGGATCGCGCAGCACCGCGACCAGGCGGACGTACGGCGACCGTTCATGCAGGCGGCGCAGACCCTCGAAGTCGGCCAGCAGGTACGGGGCGTGCGGATCGGGGCCGGCGGCGAGCTCGGCGTCGCGGTGACGAAGTCCGGCGACCAGAAGGTCGGTGCCCGCATCCGGGGCGCCGATCACCCGGAAATCGGGCTTGGCCATCACGCTCTCCGTCCTCCACCCCCCGCCGACACCGGTGGTACGGATGGCCGGTGCCGGCGTGAACGAACACCCACCTTAGCCCGATTTCCCCATCGGAGAAATCGACAAGGGCGACAGCTGACCGGCACGCGACCCCCAGGTCGACCGTTCCATGTGAAGCAAGTCACAGTTTCCAGCCCTTGGCGGCCGCCGGAATCGTGTGCTTCCGTTGCTCTTGTGTTTAAGCGGCTGATGCTGGTCACCCGGAGCCACATCGATCTGCTCCGCGTCGCCTCCGCCGCCTGTCCGGCTGGCTGATCCGCCGCCGGCCCGACGCAGCACACCCCGGACCGCGCAGGCAATCCGCCGCGCCGTTCCGAACCGGCCGCGGCCGCGAACTCCCGCCTTTCGGGGCGCTCCCTGGTACCCGTCGATCCTCGCACAGGCACCCGCTCAGGAGATCGCCACCCCCGGGCGCGCCGATGACGCAGCCGCCGCCCCACCCACCCACCGACCGCCGCCGCCGGACGCCCGACCCGCACGCACGGGCCACCCGCGGCGACCCGCCCGGCATTGAGCGCATCCGCTCGCGCACCGCGTCTCGACCCGCAGTCTCGTGATCATCCTTCTCCCGGCGACGGGAGAACCCACTGACCGAAAGGCCAGCGATGCCCCCGCAGACGACCCTCCTCCCGTACCGGGCGTCCCGCCTGGCGGCCGCGCCGACTCGCCCGCCCCTCGCCGCCCCGCCCCTCGGGTCGCCGTCTCTCGCGCCGGCGACGCGCCCCCGCGCGGCCTTCCCGGCCCAGGCACTCCCGCGGGTCGCCGCGGCGCCGGCCCGCCAGGTGGCGCAGACCCCGCCCGGCCGCGGGGTCTGGATCGACCGCACCGCCTGGCTCGCGACCGTCGACGGCCGGCCCCTGGACCTGACCTACCTGGAGTTCGAGGTGCTGGACTTCTTCGTCCGCCACCCGGGTACCGCGCACAGCCGCCAGGGCCTGCTGACCTCCGTGTGGGGACACCGGGCCGACGACGAGTCCGCGCCCGACCTGCGCACGGTGGACGTCCTCGTCACCCGGCTGCGGCGCAAGCTCGGCCCGGACAACCGGTACCGGATCGAGACGATCCGCCGGGTCGGCTACCGCTACCGCCCACTCGACGCCGACGCCTCCTGACCCCGCCGACACCGGTCGCCGGCACACCGGCACACCGGCCGCTCACCGGCATGCCGTCCTCACCGGCCGGTGAGCGGCCAGCCGGCCTCCTCCGCGTAGATCGCGGGGGTGCCCGGCGGGCCGTTGACGCTGCTCATCAGCACGAGCCGGTCGATCGTCCACGGCATCGGCGCGACGGCCGCGCGCAGCCGGTCGACCAGCGGCGCCAACTCCCGGCGGGCGTGGTCGGGAACCCTGGCGAGGGTGAGATGGGCGCGCAGCGGCCGGGCGTCCGCCTCGGGGGCGGCCCGGGCCCGCTCGGCCGCCCGCCGCACCCCGGCGGCCAGTCCGGCCAGGTCCCTGCCCGGGCCGGGACTCCCGCCACCGCCCTGACCGTCGCGCTGGCCGCGGACCTCTCGCACCTGGGTCCACAGCACCCGATCACCGAACCGGCCGCCGCCGACGGTCTCGACCGGGATCGGGCCGTGTCGGGCTGCCACCCGGGCGAGGCGGGCGTCGAGGTCCGCACGCCGCTCGTCCGGTACCGGCCCGAGGAACGCGAGAGTCACGTGCCACCGGTCGGGTTCGGACCAGCGCAGGTCGGGAGCCGCCAGCCGGACCGGGCGCGTGGCCGCCCGCAGGTCCTCGACCATCCGCCCCGGCGGCAGCACCGCCACGAACAGCCGGGCGCTCAGCGAGCGTCCCAGGCTGGCCAGGCAGATCTCGCGACGGCGGCCTCCATCCGTGACCTCCAGAGGGGACTGTCGCCTTCAGGCGACAGGGGAATCCGGTGCGGACCGCGACGATTATACCGGCGTTGCTGGTATAACCGATGGCATGGGGCGGCAGGTGACCGCAGGGGCAGGCGGGGTCTACGACCTCGGCTACCACGTCGTCTGGTGCCCAAAGTACCGCCGGGCTGTTCTCGTGGGTCAGGTTCGCGACCGGCTGGACGCGCTGGTTCGCGAGAAGTGCGCCGAGCACGACTGGCCGGTCGTCGCGCTGGAGATCGAGCCCGACCACGTGCACGTGTTCGTGAGGGCTCATCCGAAGCACTCCCCGTCGTACATCGCCAACCAGATCAAGGGCTTCACGTCCCACGAACTGCGCGGCGAGTTCGCGCACCTGCGCTCCCGGCTGCCCACGCTGTGGTCCCGGTCGTACTTCGTTGCCACGGTCGGCGCGGTCTCGGCTGAGACGGTCCGGCGGTACATCGACACGCAGGACGAGCGGCCGTGGCGCAAGGGCGTGGCCCGGTGAGGCGGACGTACAAGTTCCTACTGCGCCCGACAGGGCATCAGGTCGGATCGCTGCACGCGATGCTCGACGACCACCGCGATCTCTACAACGCCGCCCTTCAGGAGCGCCGTGACGCCTACCGGCACCCGTCGAAGACGGCGATCCGCTACGGCGACCAGTCCGCCCAGCTCAAAGAGATCCGCGCCTACGACCCGGACCAGGCCCGCTGGTCGTTCTCCTCCCAGCAGGCCACGCTGCGCCGGCTGAACCTGGCGTTCGCCGCGTTCTTCCGCCGCGTCGAGGCGGGTGGGGCACCCGGCTACCCGCGTTTCAAAGGTGCCGGCTGGTTCGACACCGTGGAGTGGCCGAAGGACGGGGACGGCTGCCGCTGGAACTCCGACCCCCACCATGCGACCCAAACCCGGGTACGACTCCAAGGCGTCGGCCACGTCAAGGTCAACCAGCACCGGCCGGTACGCGGCACCGTCAAGACCGTCTCGGTCAAGCACGAGGGCACCCGCTGGTATCTGATCCTGTCCTGCGACGACGTTCCCGCCGTCCCGCTGGCGCCGACCGGCGCGGTCGTCGGCGTCGATCTGGGTGTGGCGTCGCTGGCGACGACCTCGGACGGGAAACAATACGGCAATCCGCGCTTCCTCGAACGGGCCGCCGGCAAGCTGGCCGATGCGCAGCGGGACCTGGCACGGAAGAAGCGTGGATCGAAACGGCGCCGCAAGGCCGTCGCCCGGGTCGCCAACCACCACCGGACCGTCGCCCGGCAGCGCGTCGACCTCGCGAACAAGACCGCCTGCGAACTGGTCGCCGACCACGACCTGATCGCCGTCGAGAAGCTGAGCATCAAGGGCATGACCCGCCGGGCCAGGCCCAAGCCCGACCCCGACAGGCCGGGGGCGTTCCTGCCCAACGGCCAGGCCGCCAAGGCCGGACTGAACCGCTCGATCCTCGACGCCGGGTGGGGGGTGTTCCTCAACGTGCTGCGCGCCAAGGCTGAAAGCGCCGGACGGGTCGTCGTCGAGGTGAACCCCCGCCACACCTCCCAGCGGTGCGCCCAGTGCGGGCACGTCGCCGCGTGGAACCGGCCGACGCAGGCCACGTTCCTGTGCGTGACGTGCGGGCACACCGCGCACGCCGACGAGAACGCGGCCGTCAACATCCTCAGGGCGGGGCTCGCCCTTCAGACCGACGCTCAGGCGGCCTGAGAAGCCACCGGCTTCAGCCGGTGGAGGAGTCTCACGCCCGTCAACCTACCGGGGGCCTGGCCTCCCCCGGCGCTCGCGGCGTCCGCCCACCGCCCGCAATCCCCCCGACGCGGGCGCCCGTCCGGCACCCGCCGGTGACCCGTACCGGGTGCCTCGGTGACCGCGCCGCCCGCTGAGGGCACTATCAGAACCGTGACGACGCTCCCCGAGCTGGTCCCGCCTCGCGACCCGGCGCTGGCCGTGAGCTGGCGGGAACTGCGGCGCGTGATCCGCCGCCGGCAGCCCGACCTCCCGCTCGCGATGGCCCTGGTCACCGACGGTTCGGACAGCACGACGGCCGGGGTGCTGCGCGACGCCGGTGTCGACGTGGTGGGCCTGCTGGCCCCGGAACCGCTGGAGTCGCTGGCCTGGGCCGCCGAGGCGGGCGTCCCGCGTGCCTACGCCGACCTGCTCGCGCTGCTCTCCGACGACATCGAGGCCGTCTGCGTCGAGACCCGGCCGCCCGGCGCCGACATCGTCGCCCGCCGGGCCGCGGAGATCGGCCTGCATGTCCTGTTGGCCGGGCCGGGCGGCGCCGAGGCGGAGACCCTGCGGGCGGTCGCGGACCTGGCCGAGGAGGGCGACGTCGCCCACGTGGTCGCGCTCGACGGCCGGGCCTGGCCGGCGGCGACGCACGTCGCGGCGACCGTGCCGTCGCTGGGCCGGCTGACCCAGATGACCGTGGTCGGGGCGCCCACCGGGCCGAGCGGCCGGGTCGAGATCGTCGATCTCGTCATCCGCTGGTGCGGTGAGATCCTCGCGGTCTGCGCCGATCCGGCGGCGATGCCGGCGCCCACGCTGACGCCGGACGCGCCGGTGACACTCGCCCTGCTCACCGCCAGCGGCGCCACCGTCCTGATCAACGAGCGGATGGGCGGCGATCTGGGTACCGCCACCATCACCGTCTGCGGGGAGGAGGGGCGGGTCGTGGTGCAGGGGCGACGCGTGCGCCGGCAGGACGATGCCGGCGTGCGGGACATGCTGATGCCGACCAGCCCGACCGCCCGGCCCGGGCTGATGGAGGCGACCTACGACGTCGTGCGCGCCACCGAGCTCGACGACACCCGCCTGGTGCGGGGCGCGACGTTCCACGACCTGCTCGCCGCGAACCGGCTGCTCGCCGCGGCCGGCACCTCCCACCGACGGGGAGGCTGGGTCGAGCTCTGACGGAACACGCACCGCCCACCACCCGACGGCGCACCCGCCGTCCGCGGCGTCAGGAGCCGGCGAGCGCGTCGAGGATCGGCGCCGCCCGGGTCAGCGCGGCGATCTCCTCGGTGGTCAGGGCGGCCAGCCGGTCGGTCAGCCATTCGTCCCGGCGCCGCCGGTCGTCGCTCAGCAGCGCACGCCCCCGGTCCGTCACCTCGACGATCACCTGCCGGCCGTCGGTCGGATGGGACCGGCGCTCGACCAGCCCCTCGACCGCGAGGAAGGCGATCACCCGGGTCATCGACGGCGGCTGGACCCGCTCGTGCGCGGCGATCTCGCCCAGGGTCATGGGACCGCGCCGCCCGAGCGAGGCCAGCACGGAGGTCTGCGTGGGGGTGAGGCGGCTCGACCTCTCCTGGCGCATCCGTCGGGACAGGCGCATCACCGACAGCCGCAACGCGGACGCGAGTTCGGCGTCACGCGCCGTTCCGGTCTCCATCTCCTGACGGTACTCGCCGGCACCGTCCGGAATCTCTTCGTGGTCCGCGGGAAATCGCGCGCCCGGAGCGCGCGGCGGTCACAGGCCAGCCCGCACACCCGCGCGAACACCTCCCGAACCCGGACTGAACGCGCCCCGAACGGGCTGGCGAACGAATGCCGGGGAGGGCCGGCCACCCCCCGGCGGCAGCCGACCCTCGTACGGCCGGCGCCCGCCCGCGGAGCGCGACCACCGTGGACACCGATTCCGTGCAACCAGGTTCCACCAGTGCCACCACCGCTGGCTTCGGGGAGAGCTCCACACTTCTCCGGGGGATCACCAGCGATCGGGTGGGGGGTAACCCGCAATCCGCCGCCGTCTGTGTGCGACCCTTGGCGGGTGAGTTCCTGGCTACATAACGTCGACTGACGTGCCGCATCCGCGCCTGCCCAGCCTCATGTCCGCCTGTGCCGCCCGGCACCGGACGTGGTGCCTGGCCATCGGCGGCACGGCGGCCGCCGTCGCCGCGGCGGCCTGCCAGTGGCCGGCGTTCGGTCCCAGCCCGGTTCCCGCCGCGGTGAACGTCTCGGTCACGGTGGCGTTCGTGCTCACCGCCGCCCTGCTCAACGGCGAGGAGTCGCTGGGCAGCGTGACCGGCGCGCTCGTCCTCGGTGGCCTGCTGTGGGCGCTGTCCTTCACGTCGGCCTGGGACGGCGGACCGTCGGCGCTGATAGCGACGTTCTCCTACGCGCACTTCTGGGTCTGCGTCGGCTGGGGCGTGCTGCGCTATCCGACCGGGCGGCTGCAGAACAACACCGAACGCGTGCTGCTGGGCGCCGCGGTGCTGTTCGTCCCCGTGGCGAACATGGCCCAGCTCGGCATCGCGCGGCCCGAGTGGCTCGGATACACGCATCCGGACGGCCTCTGGTGGTACGGATCCCCGGTCGACCACGGGATGTACGACATCCTTACGATCGGGCTCGACACCATCACGGTCGCGCTCGCCGCGATGTTCCTGGTCGTCATCCGGCACCGGCTGCGGCGGTATTCCGAGCTGGATCGGCGCATCTTCCGCCCGGTGGCGTTCGCGCTGCTGTTCGCGTTCCTCATCGCCGCGGCGGTCAACACCGTCTCCTATATTCCGACCAGCCCGCACATCGGCGCCGAGTTCACCCTGGTGTCGCTGACGCTGCTGCTCATTCCGGTGGCGTTCGCCGTCGCCGTGCTGCGCAGGACCTTCGTCCGCGCCCGGATCGCGCAGCAGCTCGCGAGCCTGCCGAGCCCGCCGACGGTGGGCGCCGTGCGCGACGCGCTGCGCATCGCGCTGCACGACGACTCGGCCGAGATCCTGCTGTGGCTGCCGGACGACGGCCACCACGCCGACGGCGACGGCATCGCGCGGCAGCCTCCGCACCCACCCGACGCCGACCTGATCATGGAGGTGCGCACGGCGGCCGGTGCGCCGCTCGCCCTGATCACCGCCGCGCCCGCGATGCGCCGCAACCAGGACCTCGTCGTGGCGGCGGTGCAGGCCTGCGTGCTGGCCCTGGAGAACGCGCGGCTGCACGCCACCGTCGCCGCCCAGCTGGACTCCGTGCGCGCCTCCCGGGCCCGGCTGGTGGAGGCGAGCCTGCACGAACGCCGGCGGCTGGAACGCGATCTGCACGACGGCGCGCAGCAACGACTGCTGGCCCTGGCGACCAGGCTGGGACTCGCCCGGACGAAGGCCACGGACCCCGATACGATTTCCGCGATCGAGGCCGCCCGCGAGGACCTCCGCCACGCCCTCGCGGACCTGCGCAGCCTGGCACGGGGGATCCATCCGGCCGTGCTGAGCCAGGGCGGGTTGCGGCCGGCCCTGGAGGTCGTCACGGCAGCGCTGCCGGTGGAGGTCGAGCTCGACGTCTGCGCGCAGCGGTTCGACGCGGTCCTGGAGGCGGGTGCCTACTACACGATCTGTGAGGCTCTCGCGAACACGGTCAAGCACGCGGGGGCGACCCGGGCGACGGTGTCGGTGCGCCAGATGGGTGACGCCGTCCGCATCGATGTCATCGACGACGGCAAGGGCGGCGCGACGGCGGCCGAGGGCGGCGGGCTCGCCGGTCTCGTCGACCGGGTCCGGGCGCTCGGCGGCGCGCTCGTGATCGCGAGCCCCTCGGGCGGCGGCACCCGCCTGACGGCGAACATCCCGTGCTGACCCACCCGCCCCACCCGAATCCCAACCCTCAGGAGGGAACCAACCCGTGCGGGTAGCGATCGCGGATGACTCCGCCCTGTTCCGGGAGGGTCTGGCGATGCTGCTGGCGAGCTCCGGGGCCGAGGTCGTCGCGCAGGCGGCCACCGCCGACGAACTGGTCAGCGGACTCGACCGGAGCCGGCCGGACGCAGTGATCATGGACATCCGGATGCCGCCGACGTACACGGACGAGGGTCTGGTCGCCGCGGAACGGATCCGCGCACGCCACCGCGGTGTCGCCGTGCTGGTGCTGTCGACGTACGCGGAGACGCCGTACGCGCTGCGGCTGCTGGGTGGCGGCGGCGGGGGGCTCGGCTACCTGCTCAAGGACCGGGTCGACGACGTCGCCGCGCTGCAGGACGCGCTGCGCCGGGTGGTCGAGGGCAGGCTCGTCCTGGACGAGGAGATCGTCGCCGGCCTGCTGGCGCACCGGCGGCACGCCGACGAGCTGGCCCGGCTGACCCCGCGGGAGCGCTCCGTGCTCGGCCACATGGCCGAGGGCCGCTCCAACCAGGGCATCGGCTCCCGGCTGCACCTGGCGCCCAAGACCGTGGAGAACCACATCGCGGGGGTGTTCGCCAAGCTCGGGATGCCGGCGTCCGGGGACGACAACCGGCGGGTGCTCGCCGTGCTGGCGTGGCTGCGCGCCACCCCGCCCGAGCCGCGCCCGGTCGGCGGGCGTGGGGCCGCCGCCGCGACCGCCGCCGGTCCGGACCATCGGGGCGACGCGTCCCCTTTCGGGTAGCTCGGCGCCGATTCGTCGCCGGCCGCGGGTGGTTCTCACCCAGCGTGTCCCGCCACGCCGGCCATGCCCTGGGAACCAGCTGTCCCATAAGGGGTGGCGTAGCACACGTGGGACGAGGCTCACCGATCACGGGCATGTGCAGGCGCGAGCGGCCAGACTTGGGAAGAAGCATGTGAGCCAGCAAACCGGAGTGAGCGCTCCATACCCGGATGCGCGCCCCGGCTGGGGCCAGAGCCGTGCATGGACGGCATCGCCACCGCGAGAGGAGCCCGGCGTGTCCGAGCAGGTCAGCACACTGACCGTTACCGACAACCGAACCGGAAGGACCTACGAGATCCCGGTCTCGGACGGCACGGTACGCGCGAGTGCGTTCCGCTCGATCAAGACGAGCGACGACGACTTCGGCCTGATGGCCTACGACCCGGCGTTCACGAACACGGCCAGCTGTCGCAGTGCGATCACCTACATCGACGGTGACGCAGGCATCCTGCGCTACCGCGGCTACCCCATCCAGGAGCTCGCGGAGAAGAGCAGCTTCCTCGAGGTCGCCTATCTGCTGCTGGCCGGCGAGCTGCCCTCGGGCGACGAGCTGTCGACCTGGGAAGACGAGATCACGCACCACACCCTGGTGCACGAGTCGATCAAGAAGTTCATCGACGGCTTCCACCACGACGCCCACCCGATGGGCATGCTCGTCTCCAGCGTGGGCGCGCTGTCGACCTTCTACCCGGACGCCAAGACGATCGACGACCCGGGCCTGCGGCGGCTGCAGATCGTCCGCCTGATCGCCAAGATCACCACGCTGGCGGCGTACTCGTACCGGCACTCGGTCGGCTTCCCGTACGTGTACCCGGACAACGACCTGTCCTACGCCGGCAACTTCCTCAACATGATGTGGAAGGCCACCGAGCTCAAGTACGAGCCGGACCCGAACCTCGAGCACGCCCTCGACGTGCTGTTCATCCTGCACGCCGACCACGAGCAGAACTGCTCGGCCAACGCGATGCGCGCCGTCGGCAGCTCCCAGGCCGACCCCTTCTCCGCGACGGCCGCCGCCATCGCCGCGCTCTACGGCCCGCTGCACGGCGGCGCGAACGAGCAGGTGCTGCGGATGCTCTCCGAGATCGGCTCGGTGGAGAACATCCCCTCCTTCATCGCCCAGGTGAAGGACGGCAAGAAGAAGCTGATGGGCTTCGGCCACCGCATCTACAAGAACTATGACCCGCGGGCCCGCGTCATCCGCCAGGTCGCGGACGAGGTGTTCAAGGTCACCGGCACCAACCCGCTGCTCGACCTCGCGATGGAGCTGGAGCGGATCGCGCTGGAGGACGAGTACTTCATCTCCCGCAAGCTCTACCCGAACGTCGACTTCTACACCGGCATCATCTACCAGGCGATGGGCTTCCCGGTGGAGATGTTCCCGGTGCTGTTCGCCATCGGCCGGATGCCCGGCTGGCTCGCCCAGTGGGAGGAGGGCCTGCTCGACCCCGAGCAGAAGATCGCCCGTCCGCGCCAGCTGTACGTCGGCTACGACCAGCGGCCCTACGTCCCGATGGACGAGCGCTCCGCCGGCGTCGACTCCGACGCCGACCCGATCGCCGCCCAGGCCGCCCAGGCCGCCCCGGAGCGCCCGCTGCGCTGACGGTCGCGAGGGACTCCTGACCGAAGTCCCCGCCGGGATGCGCGGAATCCCCGCTCCACTCCGCCCGTCCTGGCAGCAGTACCAGCCGTGAGGTGGCCGGCGGGCCCTCCGCTCGCCGGCCACCGTCGTTTTTGCGGCTCATCGGGGCGACGATACCGGTGGCCACTGCTGAATACCGGTGCTATCTTACGGCCGACGTGAGGATGCCTCACGCCGATTCCGTATCAGTGGCACCGGGAGAAGCTGGCCATGACTGTGCAGCTCGAACAAAGCACGGTGACGGAGACCCGGGCGCCGCGGCGGGTCCCACCGGTCGTCTGGTGGGCGCTTCTGGGCGCCGTCTTCGTCGTCGTTCAGCTTTACACCTACGGTTCGTGGGTTCTCTCCGACGGCTTCCACCCGACGCACACCGGCGTCGACCGGGTCCCCACCTACTCGCGGGTCGTGATGCGGGTGTTCGAAGTCGTCAGCACGGTGTCGCTCGCCGGCGCGCTCGTCTGGTTCGTGCGCGGCATCCGGAAGTCCGGCCGGATCGACGCCACCCGGCTGATGATGATCGGCTGGCTCTCCGCGTACTGGCTCGACCCGTTCCTCAACTTCCTGCGGCCGATGTTCACCTACAACGCGGCCCTGGTGAACATGGGGAGCTGGGCGAACTACATCCCCGGCTTCCGGACCCCGCACGGTGACCGCATCGCCGAACCGCTGCTGGTCGACCCGTCGAGCTACTTCGTCTCGTTCACGCTCACCGCCCTGTCCGGCGTGTGGGCGATGCGGAAGATCAAGGAGCGGCGCCCGGACGTCAGCCGGACCGTGCAGACCCTCGTCTCGGTCCCGGCGATCTGGATCTCGATGGGAGTGCTGGACGTCGGGGCCACCACGCTCATGCACTTCGACGGCTGGCTGATCACCAACCACAGCCTGTCCCTGCTCGGCGGCGGCTACGACCAGTTCCCGCTGTACGAGTTCCTGGTCTTCCCCGCGGCGTTCGTCGCCTGTGCCCTGCTGCTCTACCACCAGGACGAGAAGGGCCACACCGTCATCGAGCACGGCCTGGTTCAGCTGCGGACGGCGAGCTGGGTCCACACGGCACTGCGGATCCTCGCGTTCGTCGCCTTCTGCAACCTGGCGAACCTGATCTACACCACGATCATGGGCCTGATCGCCCTCGTCGGCGCCCCCTGGCCCGTCGACACCCCCTCCTGGCTCTCCAACAACCTCACCCCCTTCCGCGGCTGACGGCTCCTCGCCGCCCCCCGCGCACGGCTGCCATCAGCGCACGGCTGCGGGTCACGGCAGCGTTCCGACAGCGGGTCATGCGGCGGGTCATGGCAGCGTCCCGGCAGCATCACTGCGGCCCGTGTCGCGAACAGGGCGACAAAACGGACACGGCACGCCGAGTTCGCGAGCGGGCCGGGGAGAGATCGCAATCCCCGGCCCGCCACGCCGCGCAGCGCCCGTGGCGTTGGCGGACCCCCGAACGTCAGAGGCGCTGGGCGGACACCGCGACGCCAGAGGCGCTGGGCGGACCTCCGAACGTCAGAGGCGCTGGGCGGACACCGCGACGCCAGAGGCGCTGGGCGGACCTCCGAACGTCAGAGGCGCTGGGCGAGCTTCCTCGATGCCAGAGGCGTTGAGCGGGCTTCTCGACGCTAGAGGCGTTCTACGACGTAGTCGATGCTGGCGGTGAGGGCTTCGACGTCGGCGGGGTCGACGGCGGGGAAGCAGGCGACGCGGAGCTGGTTGCGGCCGAGCTTGCGGTACGGCTCCACGTCGACCACACCATTGGCCCGCAGCACCTTGGCGACCGCGGCGGCGTCCACCTCGTCGAAGTTGATGGTGACGACGACCTGGGAACGCTGCGCGGGGTCGGCGACGAACGGCGTCGCGAACGCCGTCTTCTCCGCCCAGGTGTAGAGGATCGACGACGACTCGGCCGTGCGCCGCACGCACCAGTCGAGGCCGCCCTGGCCGAGCATCCACTCGATCTGGTCGGCGAACAGGAACAGCGTCGACACCGCGGGGGTGTTGTACGTCTGGTCCTTCACACTGTTGTCCAGCGCCGTCGTCAGGTCGAGGAACGGCGGGATCCACCGGTCGGTCGCGGCGATCTCGGCGAGACGCCCGATCGCCGCCGGCGACATGAGCGCGGTCCACAGACCACCGTCGGAGGCGAAGTTCTTCTGCGGCGCGAAGTAGTAGACGTCCACCTCGCTGACGTCGACGGGCAGGCCGCCGGCGCCCGAGGTGGCGTCGACCAGGTGCAGCGCGCCGTCATCGACCCCGGCGCCGGTCGGGCGGCGCACCGGGCGGGCGACGCCGGTGGACGTCTCGTTGTGCGGGGTGGCGTAGACGTCGATGCCCGCCTCGGGCGCCCAGTCCGGGTGCGAGCCGGGCGCCGAGGAGACGACCGACGGGTCGGCGAGGAACGGCGCGCCCTTCGTCGTGTCGGCGAACTTTCCGCCGAACTCGCCGAAGACGAGGTGCTGGGAGCGGGTGCGCACCAGGTTGAACACGGCCGCGTCCCAGAACGCCGTGGCGCCGCCGATGCCGAGCACGACCTCGTACCCGGCGGGCAGCGAGAACAGCTCGGCGAGCCCGGCGCGGACCCGGCCGACCAGGCTCTTCACCGGCTTCTGCCGGTGCGAGGTACCGAGGTAGGTCGGGCCGCTGGCGGCCAGCGCCGCGACCGCCTCCGGGCGGATCTTCGACGGTCCGCAGCCGAACCGGCCGTCAGCCGGGCGCAGGTCCGCGGGCAGCGCGATCGCGGGCACGTCAGCCACGAGGCACCTCCGGCAGGACGTCGCCGAGCGGGCGCGGCTCGGGGCCGACGTAGCGCGCCGACGGGCGGATCAGCCGACCGGTGCGCTGCTGCTCGAGGATGTGGGCACTCCAGCCCGCGGTGCGGGCGCAGGTGAACATGGACGTAAACATATGAGCCGGGACCTCGGCGAAGTCCAGGACCACGGCCGACCAGAACTCCACGTTCGTCCGCAGCGGACGGTCCGGGAAACGGTTGGTCAGTTCCTCGATCGCGGCGGCCTCCAGCGCCTCGGCCACCTCGTAGCGGCTGGAACCGAGGTCACGGGCGGTGCGCCGCAGCACGCGGGCACGCGGGTCCTCGGCCCGGTACACCCGGTGCCCGAAGCCCATGAGGCGCTCCTTGCGGTCCAGCGCGCGCCGGACGTAGCCGAGCGGGTCGCCGGTGCGCTCGACCTCGTCGAGCATGGCGAGCACCCGCGACGGCGCACCGCCGTGCAGCGGGCCGGACAGCGCGCCCACGGCCGCGGACAGCGCCGCCGAGGCGTCGGCCCCGGTGGACGCGACGACGCGGGCGGTGAACGTGGAGGCGTTCATCCCGTGCTCGGCGGCCGACACCCAGTAGGCGTCGACGGCCTGGACGTGCTTGGGGTCCGGCTCGCCGCGCCAACGGATCATGAACCGTTCCGTTATGGTCCGCGCCCGGTCGACCTCCTTCTGCGGCACCGCCGGCTGGCCGAGGCCACGCGCGGACTGGGCGACGAACGACAGGGCGACCACCGACGCCCGCGCCACGTCCTCCCTGGCCTGCTCCGAGGTGATGTCGATCAGCTGGCCCATGCCCCAGTACGGCGCGAGCATCGCCAGGGCGCTCTGCACGTCCACCCGGATGTCGCCGGAGTGCACGGGCACCGGGAACGGCTCGGCCGGCGGCAGCCCCGGCTCGAACGACCCGTCCACCAGAAGGCCCCAGACGTGGCCGTAGTCCACCTTGCCGACAAGATCCTCGATGTCGACGCCGCGGTACCGCAGCGCGCTACCTTCCTTGTCCGGCTCGGCGATCTCCGTCTCGAAGGCGATCACACCTTCCAGACCGGGCTTGAAATCGCTTGTCTTCTCGGCCATCGAGTCCGGATCTCCGCTTCTGTCCGTGAGTTCAACCGGCGGCCCGTCTGCGTGCTGCCCCGTCGGTCCTGCTCCATCCGATCCTGCCCCGCGCCATCCGGACGCGCCAGACCGCAGCCGCCCCGTCGACGACCGGCGGCCCCGCACCGACGCCGCGGGTCGCACGGAGAGTTACCGATGGATCACGTAAACATTACAATATGATATAGATCATAGTCGTTTTGCCCGATTCATTAACTATTTGCACGAAGCTGCCGCATGTTGCGAGAGGGGAGGCATGCGGCCCGGGATCACCACGCGCTACGGTCGACACGAAGCACACGGGAATGCCAAACGGGCATGCCGCGCTTCGGACTGGACCGAGAAACCCGGGGAGATCATGGCGTTCGTCTTCATCAGTCACCGGGCCGCCGACGTCGCCACGGCGGAACGTCTCGGGCGTGCGGTCAACGCCGTCGGCCACGCGGTGCATCTCGATCGGTGGGAGGTGCGTATCGGCGACAGCGTGCCAATGTTCATGAACGAAACCCTGGCGACCGCGGACTTCCTCCTGCTCGGCCACTCGACCCTCGGCATTCATGCGCCGTGGGTCGCGCAGGAATTCCTTCCGGCGCTCGCCCTGGAACTCGCCGGCCGCGGCATCACATTGCTTCCCGCGGTGCTGTCGGGCACCGAGGCGCCGATGCGGATCGGCGGCCGGCCCTGCACCGATCTGACCGTCGACTGGGACCGCGGCGTCTCCGCCCTCCTGCGCGAGCTCGGCTGACCGCCGCGCCCTGCTGGCACGATCCTGGGATGCCCCGCCTGCCACGGCCCGCCGCCGCCCCCCAGCTCGCCGCCCCCCAGCCCGCGGGCACCCGGTCCGAAGACGCACAGCCCGAGGGCACCCGGTCCGCGGAAGCCAGCCGCGAGGACGCCCCCGATCCCGCGGGACTGCGGCGGGCCTACCAGGCCGGCCGGCTGGATCCCGACCAGCTCGCGACCACCTGGGTGGAGCAGTTCGCCCGCTGGTTCGCCGAGGCCGCCGGCGAGCACGGCGCGGCCGGGCTCCCCGAGGCCAACGCGGCGGTGTTCGCCACCGCGTCCGCCGCGGGCCAGCCAAGCGCGCGCACCGTGCTGCTGAAGGGTTTCGACCACAGAGGTCTGGTGATCTACACGAACTACACCTCCCGCAAGGGCCGGGAGAGCGCCGAGAACCCCTTCGGCTCCCTGGTCTTCCCCTGGTACGCGCTGCAGCGCCAGGTGGTCGTGATCGGCGCCGTCGAACGCGTCAGCCGGGCCGAGACCGAGCGCTACTTCACCTCCCGCCCGCGCGGCTCACAGCTCGGCGCGTGGGCCAGTCACCAGTCCGAGATCATCGAGTCCCGGGAGTCGCTGGACGCCCGCGCGGCGCGGCTCGCCGAGCGCTGGCCGCCGGGCACCCCGGTCCCCACGCCGCCGTTCTGGGGCGGGCTGCGCCTCGTGCCGCGGACGGTCGAGTTCTGGCAGGGGCGCACCGACCGACTACACGACCGCCTTCGCTACCGCCGCGCGGCCGAGGGAACGGACCTCTGGGTGGTCGAGCGCCTCTCGCCCTGAAGGCAGCGGCCGAGCACGTGAAGTGAAAACGGACTTTCCCGGATATCCCCGTCAACTCAGGCCGTCGGCGCAGCCGTCGACGTGCCGCCCGCCCGCCCGCGCGCGACGCCCTTGCCGGGCACGTGAACGCACGACGTCCGCCGCGGTCACACCTGATTTCGGAAACCGCCGGACATTGCGGGGAGAACCTGTGAACCAGCCATTGTTTGCCATTCTCCAGATCCGGGTGGCGCTGCCGGACGGTTTTCCGCCAACCCGGTCGGCGGTCCGTCCGGTCATCATCCGGCGGCCGACCGCGGGCCGGGGCCGGCCGAAATCGAAAACGCCCTTCCCGGTCCTGGACAGGCCGCGCGGAATCGCCCGCGACCGCCGATCGTCCGGGCGTCACCGACGCGCCGACCACGCGCCGACCTACGCGCCGACCTGGAGCGCCAGACCGGCGGAACCCAAGTTCGGATCCGCCGGACGTCACTACCTGTCACCGGCCGCGCGGCGGCGAGGACCTCGGCGTGGCGCCGGCGGCCGCCCACCGCGCGGCGCGGCCGGGACCGGGACCGGGGGTGCCGCGCGCACCACACGGACACCCGCACGAGGACGCCACCCGCCACAACGGTCCCGCTACCGCCAGACCCGGATGTATACGGATCTGCGCCGCATTGCTACCTTCAGCCCGGATCAAGATTGTCCCGTCGAGGCATTCCCGGCCCGGCAGACGTCGAGGAGACGGATTCATGCGCAGCACCAGAATGCGGGCGGCGGTGGTCGGCGTTCTCGGCGTGGCCGCGATCGCGCTGGCCACCCCGGCGTCCGCCAACCCGACGTCCTCCCCGTCAGCGCCGGCCGAGGGCAGCATCCTGTCCCCGACTCCCAGCCCCACCGCCGCGGCGACCAGTCCCAGCGCATCGCCCACCTCGCCGACCGACGGGCTGTTCGCCCCGCCGTCCCCGACGGCGACCGCCACCGGCCCCGCCGACGCGAGCGCGACCCCGATCCCCGGGCTCCTCGCCAGCGCCACGCCGAGCCCCGACGCGTCTGCCTCGGCGGCGACGACCCCGACCGCGACGGCGAGCCCGGCCGGCGGCGGTACCGGCGATGAGAACCTCGATCACTTCCTCGACCTGCTGCCGTTCAAGGTGCCGCTGGACAAGGAGATCAACGGCATCGAGGACATCGACCTCAACCCGCTCTTCCTCACCTTCACCTGCGACGGCACCGTGCCGTCCTGGAAGCTGAAGAACACCTCGGACAAGAGCTTCGGGTTCGGCTGGTTCGACACGGACCTCAAGGGCGGCATCCTCGACATCGGGCCGAAGCAGACGGTCGACATCCCGTCGAAGGCCCTCGCCGTCATCGGATCGCCCTGGGACGCCCAGACGAAGCTCCTGCTCGTGACCGTCCCGACGGTCGGCGTGTCGAACTGCGGCGGTCCGGCACCGACCACGCCGCCGGCCGGCCTCGCGATTCCCGCATCGCTGCCCGCCGCCGTGCCGGCCGCGCCCGCCGCCGTCCCCGTCACGCCGCACTACACCGGATGACCGCGATGAGCGGACGGCTGGGCGGATCCAGGACGGCGGCCGGGCTGTTGGCGGCCGCCGTCGGCTGTGCCGTGCTCACCGGCTGCGGCAGCGGCGGCGACGGCATGCAGAAGGCCGACACGAACCTCACGCCCCAGGTCCGCAGCCAGCTCGCCGCGATCGCCGGGCTCGGCCAGGGCCGCAGCACCGTGGTGACCGCCTCGGGCGCGAGCGTGGACGTCTACAGCGCGCCCACCGACAACCAGCCCTCCTCGACGCTGGCCAGCCCCAACGAGAACGGCGTCAAGCGGGTCTTCCTGGTCCAGGCGAAGATGCCCGGCTGGTGGCAGGTGCTGCTGCCGGTGCAGCCCAACGGCAGCGCCGGCTGGGTGCGCGCCGACCAGGTCAGCGCCTCCGAGACGCCGTACCGGCTGGTGGTGTCCCGCAGCCAGCATCTGCTGCGGGTGTTGAGCGACGGCAAGCAGATCGCGGCGGAGTCCGTCGCCATCGGCACTTCCGACACGCCGACTCCCGGCGGGCGCTTCTACCTGATGGAGCTGCTGCGCCCGCCGAACCCGAACGGGGCCTACGGACCGTATGCGTTCGGCCTGAGCGGCTTCTCGACGTCGATGAGCTCGTTCGACGGTCACAAGCCCGTCATCGGCATACACGGGACCAACGAGCCGAAGATGATCGGCAAGGACGTCAGCCATGGCTGCATCCGGATGACCAACGACGCGATCACCCGCCTGGCGCAGACCGTCCCCCTCGGCACGCCCGTCGACATCATCGCCTGACACCTGCCTGAGCAGCCCGCCGGACGGGTCGGGCGGGCGTGGCGCGCCCACGTGGGTTGCCCTCCACACCCCACGCCGGCGCGACCACCTCCGGCGGAGCCCGTCACTTCTCCGCCGGGCTTTGAGCGGGAGATCCCTGCCCACACACTCCCTGCCCAGGAACAAGGGTCGCCAATCACCACGGGTCGGATCCGCCGGACGCGACAACCGAGCTGTCGGATTCCCGACACGCGACACGCTTGCTTCCAAGCCCAGAACCGTCCGTGGCTAGCGCCGGCGGCGGGAACGGGCCGCCTCGTAGCGGGCCAGCGCCTCGCGGCGCTCGGCGGCGTGGTCGACCACCGGCGGCGGGTAGCCGTCGGGAGGTCCGTCCGGCAGCGTCCACGGCTCGTGCACCATCGCCCGTGGCACCTCCCGCAGCTGCGGGATCCACCGGCGCACGTACGTGCCGTCCGGGTCGTAGGAGCGGCCCTGGGACACCGGGTTGAACACCCGGAAGTACGGCGCGGCATCGGTGCCGGTGCCGGCCGTCCACTGCCAGCCGTGGTTGTTCGACGCCAGATCTCCGTCGACGAGGCGGTCGAGGAACCACCGCGCGCCGTGCGTCCAGTGCACGTGCAGGTCCTTGCACACGAACGACGCCTCGATCATCCGCACCCGGTTGGGCAGCCAGCCCTCGGCGAGCAGCTGGCGCATGCCCGCGTCGACGATGGGGAAGCCGGTCTCGCCCCACCGCCATCTGTCGAAGGCATCGCCGGGCGCCTCGTAGGACATCGTGGCCAGGGAGTCGGTCAGGTCCTCGCGCGCCGAGGCGGGGTTCGCCGCGAGGACGTCGGCGTAGAACTCGCGCCAGGCCAGTTCCGAGCGGAACTTCTCGGCGTCGACCGCCAGACCACCGCTGTGGCCGCTGTGGACTCCACGGCCGCTGTGGCCGCTGTCCGGGTCGGCGGCACGGGCGAGCTCGGCGAGGACGGTCCGCGGGTGGACGCAGCCGTACTTGAGGTAGGGCGACAGCCGGGAGGTGGTGTCCTCTCCGGGGATGTCCCGCCGCTTGGCGTAGCCGCGCAGCGGACCGTGCAGGAACTCGCCGAGCCGCTCGAGCGCGGCGGCCTCGCCCGCTGGTGGCAGTCGGACGTCACCGAGATCCGGATCGTCCGGGATGCCGTCGGACGGCCGGCGGGCCCATCGCACGCCGGTCGGCTCGGCCATCGGAGCCCGCCAGCCGTGCGCCGTCCAGGCCCGGTAGAACGGCGTGTAGACCCGGAACGGCGTGCCGCCCGCGGTGCGCAGCCGGCCGGGGGCGACCGCGTAGGGCGAGCCGGTACGGGCGAGCTCGCGGCCGTCCGCGCGCAGGGTGTGATCGACGGCGTCGTCACGGCGCCGCCCGTAGGGGCCGTGGTCCGCGGCCAGGTGCACGCGGTGGGCGTCCACCTCGCGGGCGACCGCGGGGACGACGCGCGCCGGATCCCCCGTGCGCACGCACAGCCGGCCGCCGAGGCGCTCATCCAGCTCACGCAGGCAGCGGTAGAGGAAGGCCGGGCGTACCGGACCGGCCGGGCGCCGCAGCGTGTCGTCGAGCACGAACAGGACGAGCACCTCGCCGCCGTCACGCACCGCCGCGCACAGGGCGGGATTGTCGCCGAGTCGCAGGTCGCGCCGCAGCCAGCAGACCGAGACCGTCATGCGACCCGACGCTAGCCGCCCTCGACCGACGGCCCGGGCAGGCCAGGCTGGCGACGACGCGCGGGCCCCCACCATTGTTGCTTTACGTCATCGCACAGCTACTTTTAGTTTATAGTTGGCCGCGTGGAGCTCACCGGCGCCATCGCTTGGGATCGCGGCGCGTCGGACGCCTGGTCGCGCATCGCCGAGACCAGCCCGAAGGTCGGGGTCTGTCTGGCGATCCTGATCGTCGGGGCACTGCTCGTCCGGATCGCCGCCCGGCTGCTGGCCGTCATCGCCGGCCGCTGCGGCGTGGACCGTGTGCTGGAGCGCGGCGGACTGCCGGCCCTGCTGCGCCGGCCCGCGGGCGAGATCCGCACCGGCGCGCTGCGCGCCCTGGCCGGACTCGGCCACCTCACTGTGCTGCGGGTCGCCGTGGGGGTGTTCGGGCCGAGCGCGGCCGGGTCCACCATCACCGAGCTGCTCATCCTGCTGCTGCACACCGCGGTGGCGATCATCGTCGTGCTGCTCGGCGTCAGCCTGGCCCGGCTGGCCCGCACCTTCGTGCGCGAGGCGCTGCGGGACCTGACCTACCGGCGAGCGGTCAGCGACACGGTCGCCGCAGTGATCGTGATCGCGTTCGGCAAGGCCGGACTGGACGAGGTCGGCCTCGCCACGTCGGTCACCACGCCCGTGCTGTGGGCGATCCTCGCCACTGTCGGCGGTGTGGTCGTGGTGGGCGTGGGCGGCGGACTGGTGCGACCCATGCAGCGGCGCTGGGAGGAGATCCTCGACCACGCCGAACAGAGCGCCGCCGCGGTCCGGCTGGCTCGTCACGGGGGCCAGCCCGGCCCCGAGCACCCGCCGGAACCGGCCCCCACGACAGGGCCCGTGAGTGACACGGCACACGAGGACGCCCGAGCCTCGATTCCCGCACCCGGTGAAGCGGCTCGTCCACGGCCTCCCGCCGCGCGGCCGATCGCGGCGTCCACTGCCACACACCGGCCGGCCGGTCCGGCACCCCCCGCCGCTCAGCCCCCTGCGAAGGGGCCCCGTAACCTGTGATCAGCTCCCGGATCTACCGTCTCGGGAGGACCAGTGGGTGTGCGTTAGGCGAACTACGGCGCGTTCGGCCCCCGGGTGGGGCACTCTGGGAGAGGACCGGACGATCGGACCGGCCGTCGACCTGAACCAACCCAGTCGCCCGGACGGGCGCTCGGCACAGCCAGGAGACCTGTCGATCGATCCCCCGACCGATCTTCGCGGCAGCGGCCCCAACAACGTCACGAGTGGCGAGCGGAGGGACATCTCGGTGGACGAGTTCTCGGACATGGAGCGTTCCCGGCTGCTCCTCGGCTGGTTGGCGGCACGGCGTGCGGTGGACAACTGTCTGTCCGACCTCCTCGCCGCCGGCCCCGCGGGTGAGCGCCGGGTGCGTGAGTCGCTGGCACTCGTGGACGATCTGGAGAGTCGCGCTCAGGAGGCGTTCGACCGCTACCGCACCGCGGCGGAGAACACCCCGCCCCCTGCGGCGCGGCCGGCCGCCGGGCGCTGGTCGCCCTCGTCCGCGACCGAGCGGCCACGACTCAATGTGGTCCGCGCCCCCGAGGGGGAGCTGGCTCGTAGCAGTCTGAACACGAAGGGTAATCAGCGGCACCGGTGACGCCCCCTGTGCGATCGGCGAGTCAGAATGGCCTGCGTGCCGGCCGTTCGTCGCCGCCGCGTCACCGCGGTCTGGCTCCTCACCTTCCTGGTCCCCGTGCTGCTCGCCGTGACCGGCTGTGGCGTCGTCGGTGGATCCCGTCGGGGCCATGTGGTCCCCGAGGCCACACCAGGTGCCACCCCCACCGTCGGGCCGGACACCTTCGAGCGATCAGGGCGCGGCTCCCCGGTCAGGATCACGCTGCCGCCGCCCGGTACGCCGACGCCCTACCCCCTGATCGTCGCGCTGCACAGCCTGCACTACGACGGCACCGATCCAAAGACGAACTGGGATCTCGACGGCCTCGCGCGGGCCGCGGGAGTCGCCGTCGTCTACCCCGACGGGATCGGCAAGTCGTGGAACGCCGGCACGTGCTGTGACATCGCGTCGGCCCGTCAGATCGACGACGTCGACTGGCTGCGCGCACTCGTCGCCCACCTGAGCGAGAAGTACCCGGTGGACCGGCGGCGGGTCAGCATGGTCGGGCTGTCCAACGGCGCCATGCTCGCCTACCGGTACGCCTGCGAGCACGGCGACGAACTCGCGGGCGTCGCCGTCGTCGCGGGCAGCCGTCAGGTCGCCCAGTGCCATCCCGCCGCGCCGCTCACCGTCGTGGCGGTGCACGGAGGCCAGGACGGGCATGTCCCCTATCTGGGCACGCCCTGGTCGCCCGTGCTGAACACGGCGATCACACCGGAGGAGGAGAGCCTGGCGCCGTTCCGCGCCGAGGATCGCTGCCCCGTGCCCAGCGCACCGGGCGATTCGGTGTTCACCGACTCGTACGGCGTGCCGTGGACCTTCACGCCGACAACCACCCCACCCGAGCCCGACGGCCTGGCCGCCGGCCTCGCGGTGCCCGGTGGCGCCCCGGCCACCAGCGCACCACCGACCGCCCTCACCCCGGCCACCGCGCCCGCGGCCGCCGGGCAGCCGCCGACCGGCCAGGCGAGCCTGCCCGCCGCCGCACCGACGGCAGGTGGACAGCCCGTGGCCGGACAGCCCGTGGCCGGACAGCCGGCGGGCGGCGGGCCGGTGGCGGTGCGACGGGAGACACGGTGCGGGTCGCCGGCGCGCGTCGTCCAGTTCCTGCTGCCCACGATGGCGCACGGCTGGCCGCCCACCACGGGACCGTCCAGGTTCGCCACCGCCGGGGTGCTCTGGAACCTGCTCTCGCCAGCGCGCTCCGCCCGGCCCGGACCGCGGATGTGACCGTGCCGGGGCCGCTCAGGCGGCCGGGGAGAACGACGACCGCAGGGCGCCCATCAGCGTGTTGAGACTCGCTGTCGCGCTGGTGGACACGCGGGCGATCAGGACGTAGACCGCACCGTTGGCCGGGATCGTCCGCATCAGGTACGACACCCGCTGGCCCTCACGGTCGTAGGAGCCCGCAAGCTCCTGGGTGGGCTGACCGCTGCTGTCGGTGGCGGGGCCGGAACGGTCCTTCGTCAGCCCGGACACCCCGTCGAACTCGCCTGCCTGGACCTTGGCCAGCGCGGCCGTGGCGTCGGCCCCGGCGATGCGGGCAACGCCGATCATCTGCGGACCGTAGTCGGCGGCCGCCGTGCCTGGCTCGCCATAGAAGATTCCGGTGTTGTCGCGGCGCTGCTTCCAGACCGGGGGGTGGGAGAACGTGGCCTTCTGCTGCGGATCGGTGTAGGCCACCCAGTCCGCCGGCACGGCGATCTGCCCGGCGGCCGGGGCCGCCGGCGCGGTGGCCGCCGTGCCCGCCGGGGACGGCGACGCGGCGGCACCAGGCGTCGCCGACGGAATCGGCCCGCTCGACGCCGTGCGCCCGCTCGGCCGGACCTTCTCCCACACCACGCCCGCGCCGACGCCGACGCCGAGCGCCACCGCCAGCACCACCATCGCCACGGCCAGGCGGCGCAGGAACGACATCGGCTCCGCGTCAGCATCGTCGTCGCGCCCCACCGGGCCACGACCGTCGACGAGGTCGTCACGCGCGTCCGCATCGTCGACGAGGTCAACCCGCCCCACGGAGACACCGCGCCCCGCGGAGCCATCGCGCCCCGCGGAGGCATCACGTTCCATGGCCGCGGTCAGCGGGCCGCCCGCACGGCGCGCCACGGGCCGACGCCTGCCGTCCTCCGGAGAGGGAGCCTCCGGCCGCCCACTGGTCATGGTGGCGGAGGGGTCCGCACGGCGTCCCGGGCCGGTCGGGCGCTCGGGGCGAGCGCCACCGCGGGCGAGCCCGGCGCTCCGGTCGAATCGGCCGGAGCGGTCCGGCCGATCGGAACGCTCGGGGTAGTCAGGGCGCTCGGGGTAGTCAGGGCGCTCGGGGTAGTCAGGGCGCTCGGGGTAGTCGGGGCGCTGTCCGGGTGACTCGTGGCGCCCGGTCCGGCCAGGATCGGTGCGGTCACCGGCGGCTGATCGGGACGCGGATCGACCACCACGGCGGCGCATGAGGCCCGTCTCATCGCCGGCTGGGGGACCGGGGCGCCGCGTCACCGCCTCGGGGCCGTCGGGTGGATAGGTGCCGTCCGAATCGTCGGAGCCCGCGAGACGGCCGGACCGCCCCGGGTGTCCAGACTGTCCGTGGCGGCCGCCGGCCGCACCCGGCCCGGTTCGACCCGCCCGCCCGGATCGGCCGGCACGGGGGCCGGTCGCCGGCGCGGCGCGGGCAGGCGAGGACTCCTCCCGGCCAGGCCCGGGCGCGTCGCCGTCGAAGCCCTGCGGTGTGGCGCCCTGGCCCGGCGGGATCGTGCGCCCGGCCGGGCCGGTACCGTCCGCTCGACCGGCCCCGCCCGCTCGACCGGCACCGGTCGGTGCGGCGGCGCGGCGCCCACCGGCCGGGGGGACGAGTGCCCTGCGGACCGAGGTGTTCCCGCCGATGCCTGCGCCCGTCGCCCCGGCGGGCCGACCGGGCAGCGGTCCGCCGGCCCCGGACCGTTCCCGCGGCGCCCGGGCATCCGGTCCGTGATAGGCCTCACGGGGGTCCCGGCCGCGCGGATCGGGATAGCCGGGCTGCTGACCCTGATATTCGACCGGAGCGCCGCGGCCGCCCGGTCCGGCGTACCCCGCCGCGTCGTCGTAGTCCGCGCCACGCCCGTACCCGGGCGAGGACGGGTAGCCGTCGGGCGCCGGGCGGCCTCGAGAGCCCTGGTTGCCGCCGGCGGCCGGAGAGTCGCCGGGAGGCGGATAGCCGTCGGCGGGCGGATAGCCGCCGGCGGGCGGATAGCCGTCGGCGGGCGGATAGCCGTCGGCGGGCGGATAGCCGTCGGCGGGCGGATAGCCGTCGGCGGGCGGATAGCCGTCAGGAGGCCGGTGGCCGCTCGCGGGCGGATAGCCGCCGGGGCCCGGAGAGTCTGGATATCCCGCCGGTGCGTAGCCGGACGGTGCCGGGTAGCCCCCGGGGCCGGCGCGGCCTCCCGCTGGACCGCGGCCGCGATCGCGGCCAGGACCCCGGCCGTCTGCGTCGTCGTCGTTCCACTCGGCCCGTCGCGCACCGTCCGTCACCAGACGACCTCCGATCCCGAGCCCCACGCGCATCCGTTCGTCCCACCGGTGTACCACGGTTTTGCCGGGACGTTGCGCGCGCCTAGTTGACAGCGGCCCATCGGGGACATAGAGGGCTGGTCGGATCCCTCCGACGTGCGCCGATATCCTCCCATGGCACACCAGCAGCCTGTAGGGGGGAGAGCGTTGATGAAGGGCTTCAAGCAGTTCCTCATGCGCGGGAACGTGGTCGACCTGGCTGTGGCCGTGGTCATCGGCACCGCGTTCACCGCCGTGGTGACGTCCCTGGTGCAGAACATCTTCACGCCACTGATCGCCGCGATCTTCGGCAAGCCGGACTTCTCGTCACTCACGTTCAAGATCAACGGAAGCGTCTTCCGTTACGGCGCGTTCCTCAACAGCGTGATCGCCTTCCTGTCGGTGGCAACCGTGATCTACTTCGTGGTGGTCCTTCCGCTGAGGACCATCAACGAGCGGCGCGCCCGGGGCCAGGTCCCGCCTGAGGAGGACCCCGTGCTGACCGACGAGGCCCGGCTGCTCACCGAGATCCGTGATCTACTAGCGGTGCGCCAGACCAACTCCTGAGCCGATCGGACCCGTTGGCCGCCGTTGGTTGCGCGGGTCGGTCGCTTACCGGAACGTTGGTCGGTATTCAGGAATCGCTCAGGCTCGCAAGGGAAAGTGCCTACCATGACACCGCGTCCCCCCTTCAGCGACAGCGCCGATGACGCCCGCCCGGGCAGCGGCCGGGAGGGGTCCGGTGCCGGGCACGACTCGCCGTCCCCCTGGGCCCCACCCGCCGAAGGCGTCTTCGGGTCGCAGGCAGAACAGCCTCACCCGGCCGCCGGTCCCAGCTCCCCCGCGCCCGACCACCGTCCCGGCGGCCCGCCGGTGCCCTTCGGTGGTCCACCGCCCCCGCCTGCCCGCCCGATCACGGGCCCGAGCCAGCCGGTTCCCTTCAGCGGGACGCCCGGCAGCGGTCCCTACGGGCCGCCGCCCGGCGGTAGCGGTCCCTTCGGGCCGCCGACCGGTGGGCCGCCGACCGGCGGCCAGCCGTGGCCAGGTCCGTGGGGGCCCGCCGGCGCCGAGTCCGGGCCGGGCGTCGCCGGGGCCGGGGGCGTTCCGCCGACCAGCCAGTTCCCGCCCGGTGGCCCGGGCGGGCCCTACGGCGGTCGGCTCGCGGCGGCGGGATCCGGGTCGGTCGCCCTGCGCCGGCGGCGGCTGGTGGCAGGCGGACTCGCCATCGCCCTGGTCTCGGCCGGCATCGGTGGTGGCGTCGGCGCCCTGGTCGCCGGGGACGACGGCGGAAAGACCGTCGTGACCTCCGCCGGGCTGGAGCGCAGCACCTCCACCGCTGGCGGCACGTCCCCCGCCGCGGCGGGCACCGTGGCGGCGGCGGCGAAGAAGATCCTGCCGAGCGTGGTGACGATCTCGGAGGAGTCCAGCAGCGAGTCCGGCACCGGCTCCGGCACGATCATCCGCGCCGACGGGCATATCCTGACGAACAACCACGTCGTGTCGGGCGCGTCGGACGGCGGCACGCTGACGGTCACCCTGCAGGACGGCCGCACCTTTGACGCACGGGTCGTAGCCACCGACCCGAGCTCCGACCTCGCCGTCATCAAGATCGATGCCACGGGGCTCCCCGCGGCGACGTTCGGCAACTCCGACGCGTTGAACATCGGCGAGCTGGTGGTCGCGGTGGGCAGCCCGCTCGGCCTGAACGGAACGGTGACCTCCGGCATCGTCAGCGCCATGCACCGACCGGTGCGTACCGGCGACTCGACCGTGCAGGACCAGCAGAACACGGTCCTCGACGCGATCCAGACCGACGCACCCATCAACCCGGGTAACTCCGGCGGCCCGCTGGTCAACAGCCGCGGCGAGATCATCGGGGTGAACAGCGCGATCGCGACCGTCGGCGGTGGTGGCGGCAGCCCGTTCGGCGGCAGTCAGCAGTCCGGCAACATCGGCGTCGGCTTCGCGATCCCCGGCAACTACGCCGAGTCCGTCGCGACCCAGCTGATCACCTCCGGCCGCGCGCAGCACCCGTACCTGGGGGTCACCGCGTCGACCGCGGACGAGAACAGCCGCTCGACCGCTGCCAGCGGCAGTGGCGCGCAGATCCGATCGATGGTGCGTGGCGGGCCGGCGGAAAGCGCCGGCCTGCAGGCCGGCGACGTCATCACCAAGCTCGGCGGCCGGGCGGTCAGCGATGTCGACTCTCTGATCGCGGCGGTGCGCTCCCACGCCATCGGGGATGAGGTCGAGGTGACGTACATCCGCAGCGGGCAGTCCACGACCGCGAAGGCGAAGCTCGCGCTCCAGCCGCCGACATCCTGATCGTCGTCGTCCAGATCATCACCGTCCGTCGGGCTTCGACCTCGACATACCGGTCACGAGGCAATCATGTGTCGATCCCGCCGCGGGTCGCGAATGGCCCGGTGGATGCGGAACGCCTGCTCCGTCGGATCGGTGACACAATTTGATCCGCCACCCGCTGACGGACTATTGTCCGCTTGCTTTTCTGACTAGTCCGTCGGCGGGCCAAGGGCTCGACGCACGCGCTGGAGCCAGGAGCGAACTAGTCATACTCCGACAAACGCGCACTAAACACTGCGGGCTTTTACGGTCAAGCGATACCGGCTGTCGAATCGACGACAACAAAATCCTCACAACGTTCACCCGTTAGCGAGTCCCGGCTCCTAGCATTGGCCCCACCACCCGATCCGGGCCCGCTGCTAGTCCTCCGGGGAGAAGCGAGAGTATGGACGACGACGCGGACCTCGTGGCCCGTGTCCGCCGCGGTGATCGGCAGGCGTTCGACGACCTCTACGATCTCTACGCGGACGATGTCTTCTCCATGTGTCTGCTGATCCTCGGGGATCCCACGGTCGCCCGCGCGGCCGCAGGCACCGCGTTCGCCCTGGTCGCCAGAACCCGCCTCAATCCGCTGAGCAACCCCGCCGGTCTGCGGTCATGGCTGCTGGAGCTCGCCCGGGGAAGCGCGCTGGCCTGGTCAGGTTCGCCCCAGGCTCGCAGCATCCCGGTGCCGCACGGGGTGCCACCGGAGGAGCTGCTCGTCGGAGCGGTGGTACCCGCCCCCGCCAGCCTGCGGGTCGGCCTGGCCCGCACCTTCGACCGCGCCGCCACCGTCGCCGAGGCCGCCGCGACCGCGGCGGCCAACCGCCGCGCCGCCGCGACGGCGCCAGACGCGGAAGCGGTGGCGAGGTCCGCGGCGAGGGTCAGCCTCGTCAAGGCTGCAGCCGCGGCCGATACTGCTGGTGCGGCCGAGTCCGCCGAGGCCCCTCCGGTCCGCGTTCGCGCGGCGCCCCTGGCGCTGCTGCGGATGGACGCGGACGCCGGCTCCGAGACCAGCCCAGGCGGCGATGCGGTCGCCGCCGGCGCGGCCGCCGCGGTTCGCGGCACGCCCGACTGGCGCAGCCGGCCGGCGATGGCCGCGGCGGCCGCGGTCGTCGTCGCGGTAGCCGGCCTGACCGCCGCGATGAACTGGCCGTCCTCCGATCCCCGGCTGGTGTCGGAGGCCAGCGTGGCGATCGTGAACCCGCAGCCCACACTGCCCGCGGCCCGCCCCGCCACCCCGCCCGCCGCCCCGAGCGGCCGCGCCCTCGTCGCCCCGGGCCTCGTTCCCACCGTGGCCGGCGCCTACACCAGCCGGGACGACGGGCCGCGCGCGGTCCAACCGCGGCTCGTGGAGCAGATCGCGCACGACGTGCGCCGACTCGAGCCCACGCCCGCGAACGCCGCCAGCGAGCCACACCCGGCGTCCACTGCCCTCCCTGCGGTTCCGAGCTCCCCCGCCCGGCCGTCCACCCCGTTCCTGCCCGCCTCCCCCGCGCCTGCCTCCACCGCGCCGACCGTCACCGCCCCGCCGGTCATCACCATGCCGCCGATCATCACGCCGACGGTCCCGGGCACGGGCTCGCCCGGCACGGGCATCACCGTCCCGCCCCCCGTCCATGCGCCGCCCTCCACCTCGGGCGCGCCGCTGCCGACGACCCCCGCACTCCCCAGCTCTTCGCCGCCAGCCAGCTCCCCCGCGGCCAGCTCCCGGTCGAGCGCACCGCAGTCACCGCCCGCCGCCGGGCCGACGGCCAACCCCACGAGCGGAGCCAGCACCCCCAGCCCGGCTCCGACGTCCGGAAAGACCTCCGCGAACGCGTCCCCGGTGTCCGTCTGACGCCAGCTCGGACGCCCGCGGGGACAGAGCGGGCGTCGCGCGGGCTCACCGCACGGTGTAGAAGAGCGTGGTCACGTACTGATCGAAGTCGTTCAGGCGGAGGGTCAGCCGAAGCTGCCATTTCCCCGCCAACGGTGCCTGGATGCGGTCGCTGCGGGCGTGCCCGACTTCGGCAAGATCAAGTGGTACCTCAAACGGTCCCAGATCCGCGGTGGGAAGTGACAGCTCCGCCGTCGCCGCGACCAGCTTCTGCGGCTTCCCGGTCGGCGCCTGGGCATACACATCGACGGACTCCGTACCCACCCGGGTCGGCGCGACCCGCACCTTCACCGTCATCGGCCCGGCGATGGCGGTGCCGGTGAACGGCGGTGCATAACTGGTCCGTGCGGGAACCATGTTGACCAGCGCCGCCGTCATTCCCAGCACGACCGCACCGACTCCCAGCTCGAACACCACCCCACGCCGCAGTCCTGCCAGCGCGGCGGCGCCCGGCGCGGCATCGCTGCCCGCGTCGTCGCCGAAGTGCTGCCGAACCCACCGCTGCGCCAGGCCGCCGATCGCGAGCATTCCCACGACGGCCCAGACCTTGTAAAGCAGCATCCGGCCATAACTCGTGTCAATCACGGCGGGAAGCGTTCCGATCTCCCGCCAGCTCTGGAACAGGCCGCTGAGCACGATCGCGATCACCGCCCCCATGGCGAGCCTGGACCACCGCGGCAGGACGATCGCCAGCTCCCGCACCGTCGCCTGCCTGATCAACACCAGCGCGATGACCGTCAGGCCGCCGATCCAGATCGACATGCCGATCACATGCAGCGTGAGGCTGACGACCGCCAGTCCCACCAGGTCGCCCGCACTGCCGTGGCCGATCGCGGCGAGGCTGATGGCCACCGCAAGCCCGAGCATGGCGAGCTCTCCCCGCCGCCAGGCATCGAGCGTCCCCATCCGCACGGCGCGACGCAGCAGCGGCGCGGCGAGCATCAGTGCCAGGAGCCGTACCAGCAGCAGGTGCCCATACCTCTCCTCCACCGTCGCCGACAGCACCGACCACCGCACGACTCCACCGAGACCAAGCCCGGCCGCGTAGGGGCCCTGCAGGAGTAGCTGGGCGACCGCGTCAACCGCAGTGAGCCCCCAGGCCGCAGCGACCAGCCGCCCCAAGCCCGCGGCGCGGAAACCGCTCGGCCAGAGAACCGCCAGGAACACGCAGCTCCCCAGCAGCACGCCGATCCCCACATAACCAAGGAAGCGCGCCGCCCCGAACAGGAAACCGACCACGGGCGAACCCGCGGTGTCACCCTCGGCATGCGCGGCGCCCGCCGCCGGCGGCCCACCAATGCCGAACGCGAACGCACCTGACACCGGATGGCTGTCAGCGGAGATCATCCGCCAACTCACCACATACGTACCGGCGGGGAGCGCGGGGCGCAGCGAGACGGCGGCCTGGGATGCCTTCGCCCCCGGACCGGCATGTCCATCGTCGACCCTGCGCCCAGCCCCGTCGATCACGCGGATCGAATCTCTCGGCACCCTGACCGACTCGCTGTAACTGAGAACGATCTTCGCCGGTGAGGTCCGCAACGCCGCTCCGTCCACCGGATCGCTCCCGGTCAGAAGGGCGTGCGCGGAGGCGGGCGCGACTCCGAGGCCAAGGACGATCGAGGCGATGGCCATGGAGGCCAACGCCCCGATCACGACGAGCAGTCTTCGCACGGGCACTACCCCCGCCGCCGCGCGCGGCCCAGTCCGAAGGCACCGGCGGTCAGGCCCAGCGCTCCCACCGCGATGCCGACGATGCCCAGCGCACGCGCCGTGCTGTCATCGCCGCCGCCAGTCGACGGCCCCCCCGCGGCTTCACCGGCACCGCTGGCTGTGGTGGCGGCGACCGGGGTCGCGCCTGCCGATGCCCCACTGCCAGTCGTCCCCGAGGTGACGGTCAGCGACGGCGCCGGGTGCTCCGGCTCCCCGGCTCCGGGCTGAGGCACGTCCACCCAGCGCACGACATCGCCGTTGGAATAGGTCTGCAGGGTCTTGAACGCGAGCGCACCAGCACGGTCCGGCAGCGGACCGGCCGAGATCATGAAGGTGTCGAACTCGCCAGGTCTGATACCCGGACTACCGGGCGTGGCGGTCCACGTGATCCGGGTGACGACCTCGCTGACCACACCGTCATCGGTGCGCAACGGAGTGGCCGGTCTTCCCTTGGTGACCTTGTAGGTCCATCCCTCCTTCGGCTGCACGGACACGGAGGCAATCGGACTGTCCGCCGGGAACTGCACGTCGACACCAGTCGTCGATGCGTTGTCCTCCTCGGCCGGAACCTTGAGCGACAGAGTCGTGTAGCTCCCCGCCTGCGCCGTGGTCGGCTGCAGCGTCACATGCGCGGACGCCGGCAGCACCGTGGCAGCCAGGGTGGCTCCCGCGACGGCGGCCAGAACTCCGGCACGCGAAAGAAAGCGGTGCATGAGAATCCCCTCCCAGAAACACCGAAGCACAGCAGAAGAACGCCTCGGTAACGCACCCGAGCCGGAGGAGATCCTGCTGCCGGCGGGCGTCAGCGCACGGTTCGAGGCATGCCGCGTCGCAGCGCCGTCCAGTCGACCTCCGGCCATGCCCAGGGTGGTCCGCGTCGTCGCGCGCTGCGTCCCAACGGCCGGGAGTGGGCTCTGGGGGGCCGGCGCCGACAACCGATCTTGACTACTGGCGCCACCGGCGGCGCCGCAGGCTCGGTCGCCGGCAGAAGCAGCACGACGAGCAATGAGCCGGGACGCAGCCGGGTCGCCGACCACAGCGCCCGCTCGGCCCGTCGCAGCGACAGCGAGACCGCCAAGCCCGCAGCCATATGGGCCAGGAACATCTGACTGTCCACCGAACAGCGCAGACATGCCAGGTGTACGTGCGGATGCGCGAGGAGGAAGGCCATATGGAGGAGCACCTGAGCCGCGGCCACGCCCGACACCATCGCCGTCAGGCTCCGCTCTCGGCCGCCCAGGCCGAAGGCCACGCGGGTGAGCAGGAGGAACGACACGGCGGTGATCCCGAAACCAGGCCGCCCGGCGCCACCCATCAGGTGTGCCAACCAGGCCAGGCAGACGGAAGACGCGGCGAAGGTGCCCGCTCGCCCGAGGCGGGCCGTACCCCCGCTCACCGGCCAGCCGCTGCTCACAGGGACCAAGCTTGCCATGCCCGGCCAACCGACCGCCACAACCGGCAACGTCGTCAATCTGCCAGTCGACCTGCCATCGGACATGACGAACCTTCAGGCGAAGGCGCGTATGTCAGCCGATCAGACTCCTCGTGTCCATTCACGGGTGCGCAGGGGTAGCCCGCTGACCTTGGGGTTTGTGTTGCGGGGACGCGCTGTGGTCGTTGCTTGATCCTGGTGGTTGGGCGTGGATGATCAGAGCTGTGGCTGAGTCGTCCG
>NZ_JCBATA010000047.1:0-59571 GCF_059816245.1 Frankia sp. RB5 | reverse complement strand
GCTCCTGCGGCACCCACCACGACCGGGACGTCAACGCCGCACGGAACATTCTGGCCGCGGGGCTCGCGGTGTCAGCCTGTGGAGACGGAGTGAGACCACCCCGCTCCTAGAACGGGGAGGCATCTGTCGGTGAAGCAGGAACCCGTATCGCGAGGCACGGGAATCCCCGGCCGGCAGCTTCAGCCCGGGGAGGATGCCAACATCGTGCTGACCGAGGAGTCCGCCGAGGTTCTGCGGACGACCGTCGGGATGGTCAGCGGACACGCCGACGCGATCACCGCAGCGTTCTACCGGCGCCTGCTCGCCGCCCATCCACCGTTGCGGCAGGTGTTCAACCAGGGCAGCCAGGCCACCGGCGAGCAGGCACGGGCCCTCGCCGCCGCCGTCGTCGGCTTCGCCGGGCCACCTGCTGAGGACGCCGGGGCCAGCGCAGCCGGGGCAGCCGGGGCAGGCGTTCAACGGGGTGCTGCGCCGCATCGCCCACCGGCACGCCTCCCTCGGGGTCCGGCCGGACCAGTATCCGGTGGTCGGACAGCATCTGCTGGCCGCGATCGGCGAGGTCCTCGGCGAGGCGGTGACACCGCGGGTGCACCGCGCCTGGGATGAGATGTTCTGGTTGTTCGCGACGGCGCTGATCGCCGAGGAAGCGCGGATCTACCAGCGGGGCGGCTCCAATCCGGCGAACCCGTGGCGGTCCTGGCGGGTCACGGCCCGCACCGTCACGACGCCCGAGGTGCTCTCGCTCGACCTGGTGCCAGCCGGCATCGACCCCCTGCCGGACTACCTGCCCGGCCAGTACGTCTCGGTCGCGGTGGACCTGCCGGACGTCGGCCGCCAGGCCCGCCAGTACAGCCTGTCCCGGGCGCCGGGTGCGGGCAGCCTGCGGATCACCGTGCGCCGCGTGCCCGCGACGGGTGACGCCCCCGCCGGAGCCGTCTCCTCCCATCTGCACAACCGGGTCGCCGTCGGCGATCTACTCGACCTCAGCGCGCCGACCGGGCACGTCACGCTGGCCCCGGGCGCGGACCCGCTCGTCCTGATCAGCGCGGGAATCGGGACGGCACCCATGATCGCGATGCTGGGTCACACCGCGCGCCTGCGACCGGGGCGGACGGTGGTCGTCGCGCATGCCGACCGCTCCCCGGCCCACCACCCGCTGCGCACCGAGATGCTCGACCTCGCCGCGCTGCTGCGCGACGTCCGCCTGCACACCTGGTACGAGGCCGACACCCCGCCGGCCAAGGGCGCCCCCGCCGACGACCCAGGGCCGGGAGCGGGCGCGACGCGAGCGGCGGGACCGGCAGCGGCCTCCGGATCTGGCTCGGACAGGCCGGCACCCGGCCGGGCGGTGGCGTGCGAGATCCGGCACCGGGGCCGCATCGACGTCGACGCCCTGCCGCTGCCCGACGGCGCCCGGGTCTACCTGTGCGGTCCGCCGCCCTTCATGCGGGACGTGCGGGCCGGCCTGCTGCGACGCGGTGTGCCCGAGGCGCGGATTCGTTACGAGGTGTTCGGCTCCGACCCGTGGGCGGGCGCCCCTACCTGACGGCCCTCCTCCTGCGGGGGACGTCGGGCCGCTGGGCCGACAGGCCGACCTCTCGGTGGTACGGCGGTGTACGGCGGGCCCGCGGGGACGCGCCGGGGTCAGTTGACCCGTGCTGGTACCGGATTGCGGGCGGCGACGTCGCCGAGGCGGCGCAGATCGTCGGCGAGGGCGCCACGGCGGTCGCGATGGGCGGGCAGCAGCGCCGCGATCAGCACGTCCGCGAGGACGGGCAGGGTCAGGACGCGGTATCCCTGACGGATTCGCGTGCCGCCGTCGACCTCCGTGAGACGCACCCACCACTCGGTGCCGTCGCGCAGGACCGGTGAGCCGAACGTGCGCCACCGCAGTTCACGCGCATCCTCGACGGCGAGGATCTCGCACACCCGAGCCCAGCGGGAGCCTCCCGCCCGGTTGGTCCCGCGGAACCGCGCGCCGGGTGTCGCTGCCGTGGCTCCGTCCAGCCACCGTGCGCCATAGCACTCGTGACTCCACTCGCCGATCCGTGTGACGTCGGCGAGCACCGCCCAGACCGCCGAGGGCGAGGCGACGACGTCGACCTCGACCTCGCAGTGGCGCGGGAGGCGGTTCACCGTGACGCCCGGGCGCGCGCATCGCCGGGCTGCTCGCGGTCCACCGGCCGGGGGGCGGGGGCACGCGAAGCGGCCACGGCGGACTCGGCGGAGGCGGAAGCCTCGGTGGCGGAGGTGGCGGAGGTGGCGGCGCTGCCCCACCGGGCGGAGGCGTGCCGGCGGTAGCGGGCGCCGAAGCCATACAGGACGATCAGTCGCGGAATCAGCGGCACCTGACCGAGCACGATCTCGCGCCGCTCCGGCTCCAGGCCGTCCAGCAGCCAGTGCCCTTCCTCCGCCAGCTCCGGCAGCGACTTGATCTTGATGTTGTAGGTCTGGTCCCACTCGTGCCACTGACGGTGGGTGAGTGTGGCCGCCACGAGGGGCATCGCCTCGGCCTCCTCGCGGTCGAGATGCGGGAACAGCACCGCGATCAGCTCGTCGAGCGCCTCGACCAGGCCCCGTCGCGCCGCGTCGGACGACAGCTCGTCCCTCGATCCCAGGGCGTCCGACCGCGCCCAGCGGCGGGCCGCGTGCGCGGTGGCGTTCATGGCGGGGTGGATTGCCTCGTGGTCGGCGCCCATCGCGTCGATCAGCTCGGCGGCGTCGGGGCTGGCCGTGGCGCGCACGAGCGGGTAGAGGCCGGCGTCCTCGCCGCCGTGGTGGCGCTCGAGAAACGCGATCATCCAGTCGACGTGGGCGGCGAGCGCAGCACGCCGGGGGCCGTCCGGGTAGGGGTGGGTGGTCAGGGCGGCGCGGACGCGGCGCAGATCCCGGCGCAGCGCGTCGTGGACGACGCCCATGATCCTTGTGTCCGCGGGGCCGTCCATGGCGGTTGTCATCGTCACTCCTGATCGTTCAGATCGATGATCGTTTTTGTGAGCCACGCCCGATAGGCGGCGGCGGTCCAGCCGGACCGGTTGACCAGCGCGTCGTAGACCTCCGCGCCGGCCAGCGCCCACAGCAGGTCGGTCTGCTGGCGGCGGGGCGGTCGGCCCAGCACGAGCGCGAGGCCGCGTCCGGTGTCGAGGCGCCGGTTCGCGTCGTCGGAGACCAGCCGCTCGGCCAGCTCCGGCTCGCTCGCGGCCCCTTCGCGCAGGGCGAGGAGCAGCCGCACCGTCCGCCCGTTGATCGCCGCGATCAGCTCGGCCGCAGCGGCGGCGCGTTCGGCGAGCGTGCGGCCCTCGCCGACGGCGCGGAACTCCGGTCGCTCGACGAGCGCCACCGGCTCGTCGTCGCCGACGAGGGCACCGTCGTAGGCCGCCGCGAACAGCGCCGGCTTGCGCCCGACCGCCGCGTAGACGGTCTCGACCGAGACGCTCGCCCTCGCGGCGATGTCCCGGACGCCGGCGCCCGCCCAGCCACGCTCGGCGAAGACCTCCCGAGCCGCCGCCACGACGGCCGTCCGTGTCTGGCGGGCCTGCTCCGCCCGCCGCGCCGACCGGTAGGGCCGCACGGCGGAGGGGGATGTGGTGTCGGGCATGCGCAGAAGTTAGAACGAAGGCGTTTTCAATACAAGCCCGTTTGCCCAATCTTCTACGCGACACCCGGGTCGCCCGTCCGACAGGGCGGCGCAGGGCGGGACCGCGCAGGCGGATCGGATCGCGCGGGGGAGGCGGTGTGCCGAGGACGATGGGACGGGCCCGTCAGGTCCGGATCAGCGGTCGAAGGTGTCCCGGTCGGGCACGGCGAACCCGAGCTCGGCGAGCCGGTCGACGATCCACCGGGGCGTCCACCGGTAGGTCCAGGACGCGACGAGGATCTCCGCTCGGGAGAACGGCCGGTCGACCAGCGGCCCGTCCGGCCCGTCCCGCAGGATGTCGACGATCGCGCAGTCGACCCCGTCGATGAAGGCCGTGCGGGCGGCCTCGGTCAACGCCGGCACCTCACACCCGAGCATGGCCAGCCGCTCGACGACCCGCCCCGGACTCCACTGCAGATATCCGGCGGCCCCGATGACGTGCGCGAGTCCGACAGGCCCATTGCCAAGCCACGGCCCGCAGCCGTCGAGCCAGGCACTGAGCAGCAGCGCATCCCGCGCGTTGAGGCCCGACGCAGTGCTCGGGCCTGACGACGGGGAATCGAGCCGGCGCTGCACCTGGTCGAGGAGGTCACCGTCGACCGGCAGATCCAACTCGGCGAAGACGTCCGCGACCTCGTCGGGTCGCCGGTTGCCGAACTCGGCGACCCCGAGGACCGTCGCCACCGAGATCGGCGCGTCGCCCAACCCGGTGGTGTCCGTCCGGTAGAAGGCGACGGTCACGACCGCCCGCTCGTCCGGGCTCATCTCCCGCAGATGCGCCGGCACCACGAATCCGAGCCGCGCGTAGCCGGTCACGCACCTCGTTGACGTCGCATCCGAGTACACAGGCGGCATGCCGCAGGTGGGCCGCCGGCAGACGCCCGCCACCGCCGAGCCACGGCGGTCGCCCGTCGATGTGCCGGCCCAGCAGCACGAGATCGACAAGGTCGACCCGCTCGACGGAGGGCGGGCAGGCCGCCTCCTCCCCGTCCGCACCCGTCGCGCGCACGTCGAAGCCGAGCCGCCGCAGTCGGTCGGCCACGGCTGCGGGAGATCGCCCGGTGACAGCCGCGGCGGCGAGGACGTGACCGAAGGGCACCGGACCGCCCGGCAGCCACGGCGCCTCCCCGTCGATCCTCGACGACAGCAGATCCAGGTCGTCGGCGGTGATCTCGACGTCGAGGTCTCGCTCCCAGTCCGCCGGGGTGCCGCCCGGGGCGTCGGCCGAACCCGCCCGCCGGGCCGCGCCGACGCCCAGCTCACGCAGCCAGTGCGCCAGGGCCGCGGGACTGCGCCCGGCGAGCCGGGCCGCAGCCAGCAGCCGCCGCCTGGTGCTGGCAGCGGGCGGACAGGGCCCGCCCGGACCGGCCTCGCTTCTGCCACTGGGCGCCGCGGATGGTCTCGGCCAGCGCGGCGAGGTCGACGGCGTCGGCGACACCGAGATGCTCGACGACGACCACGGGCAGCGCGGCCGGTTCGAGCGCCATCCGGTGGGCGACGGCGAGCAGGTAGCCGACGAAACGCTCCCGCAGGGTCATCTCGTCGGCGGTCGCCGCCGCCACCGTCACCTGGTCGCGCAGCGTGGCGGCGCGGCCGGGGCGGTTCAGGTAGGCCGGTTCCGCGCGCAGGGCGGTGAGCAGCGCGATGATCCGCGGGCCGGTGAGGACCTCCCCGATGGGCAGGTCCGGGTCGAGGCCGCCGAGCAGCTCGCCGAGGACCGGGCCGAGCTGGGAGCCGGAGCGCCAGACGGACCAGCGGTGCGCGAGCCACCAGCCGATCGCCTCGGCGGCCGCCGCGTCTGCGGTGCGCCTCGCCCGGTCGATCCGGCGCAGCAGCCGGGGATGGCGACCGGAGAAGGACGCGAAGTCCGCGGTCAGGGCCGCCGCCGCACCACTTCTCAGGTCCGCCGTCGCGCCGGCGCCGGGATGCGCGACGGTGGCGTCGGCGACGAGGATCGCGCCGACCGCCTCGCCCAGGAACGGCATGGCGACCAGCAGCGCGGCCTCGGCGGGGCTGAGCGGCGGCGGCTCGGTGCCAAGCAGGCGGGCGAGGAACTCGACCCGCTTCACCAGCCGCAGCGCGAGCTGCTGGTCGAGCCAGGGGTCGGCGGGCAGGCGGGCGGCCGCCCGATCCCGCGCCCCACCGAGGACGCCGGCCAGCTCGATCGTCGCGGTACGCAGCTCCTCGGCGCCGGGTGTGTCCGTCATGAGCGTCCAGGCGGCGTGCCGCTCGGCCGCCCGGCGCCAGGGATGGTCCGCCACGGCGGACGCGCCGGCGACCGGCGCGGCCGGGAACGGCCGGAAGCGGGCCGGATCGCAGTGCTCGACGACACGCAGCTCGCACGGCTCGCCCCGGCCCGCGACTGCCGGTGTGCCGCAGGACGGGCCAGCCTGATCCCCCGCGTCGCCGGGCCAGCCCGAGCCGTCGCGCCCACCCGGACCGCCGAGGCTGGTGGGCGCCATCGCGGTCAGGTGCCGCCGCAGCGCCGCTCGCAGCGCGGGCAGGTCGGCGGGTGCCGGGCGTTCACCGAGGACCTCGGTCAACACCCGCAGCAGCGGGGACGCGGCGTGCGGATACCGGGTACGCCGGACGAGGTAGGCATGGTCGGTGCCGTCCCCCGGGGACAGGCGGCCCTCGGACCAGCCGTCCTCGGTGAGTGTCACCCGTAGCGCCTCGTCGAGGTCGTCCGCGGCGTCGACGAGCACGAGGACGCGCCGCGCGGGGCTGCGGGAGATCGTCTCCGACCAGTCGAGGCGCACGCAGACATCCCAGAACGGCTGGTAGCCGGTGTCGGCGTCGGCCGGGACGAGGAAGTCTCGGCCGTCGTGGTGGACACCGTGACCGGCGAGGAGCAGCAACAGGGTGTCGGCCGGGCCGGCGTCGCGCAGGAAGGAGTGAATCGCCGTCTTGACGGCGCTGCCGCCGAGGCGCGACCGGTCGTGGACCTCAGCCCGGTAGCCGACCCCCTCCAGCGCCTCCGCGACCGCGTCCAGCTGCGGCGTGAGCTCGGGCCGCGCGGGCAGGGCGTCGTCCTCATAGCCGGCGACGCCGATCAGCAGCGCGCGGCACTCCCCCACTTCGGCGCCGGGAGCGGCCCGGCCGGACGGCGCCGTGATCGTCGGGCCCGCCGCCACGCTGTCGGAGTGGCCGGGGAAGGTCGGTGCCGCGCTGGTGGCAGGTGCTCTCGGCGGCATCGGGCCGCCGCCGGGAAAGCGCGGCTCGGCCGGTGGCTTCGCTCGCCCGGCGATGGCCTCGCGGACAGCCTGGAGAAGGGCGTCCCGCGCGTCCTGCGGCGACAGCGAGAACAGATCGACCGATACCCGCTGGTTGAGGACGCCGGGACGCGGGCAGGCTTCGATCCGCACCGGCAACAGCCGGCGATCGGCACCGGTGGGATCGGCGGCGAAGGCAGCCTGCCATTCCTGCTCACCGAAGACCGACTCCAGATAGGCGTTCGAGCAGACGGCGAGCGTACGGGTGCTGTAGCGGATGCCGTCCTGCATTGTCGCCGTCCAGTTCGAACCAGCGACCATGTCCCAGGCCTGCACGAGCACCCGGAAATCCGCCGACTCGAGCTGCCACGCGATCCATTCCGCCCAGGAACGATCTCGGGCCGTGTAGGACACGAAGAAGTCCCATCGGCCCTCGCCAGACGGCTGATTCCACCCCCCGATACTCATCGTCCGAATTGTGACAGGTCGCTCAACGTCACCGACGCGAGCGCGGCGGTTCCCGGATGCGACCTCGTCACGACGTGGGGTGGGGACAAGCCCCGGCGCGGCGGGCGGGGGCACGCGAGCGCATCCTGCGCACCGCGGAGGGACAACACCGCGGAGCGACAACACGGCGGTCGAGGCGGCGGGAACCCTGCCGGCGGTGGAGGAGGCGGTGATCCGGCACAGGATGGCGTTCACCGCGCGGCTGACCGACCTTGCCCGGCAGGCCGCCGCCGCGGTACGGCGGGGGCCGAGAATCGGCCGGACGGCGACCGTGGTTGTCTTCTGGCGATGGCATCCCGCTCCCGGTCCAGGCGCCGGAACCTCCCGACCTCCAGAGGTTCCGCTGCCGACGCGGCCCGCGCCAGTGGCACGGTCGTGGCCGCGGAACGAGATCGTCCCGGCCGGGGCAATGCCGGCCCCGGGTTTTCCCCGATGGGACGGGGATCCGGCTTTTGCGATGCTGCGTATGCGCTTTACGAAAGGTGACGAATGGGACGGCGCCCGGCTGATGGAACGCCGGCGGTGACCCATCGGTGCGACCGCTGCCGCTGCCAGGGCGAGCCCACATGAGCATCGTCCCGGTATGGGAGGTCGACCCGCTGGAGCTGCCCACGCTGGAGCTTCCCGAAACCGACGGCCTCGTGCTGGCCGGAGCCTCGGGCGCGCGGGACGGCTCCGGTGGCGGGTGCGTCGAGGTCGAGTTCCTGGCGGTCGACGCGGACGAGCTGCTGCGCAGGGCGGTGGAGGCGGCCGCCTGGCCGCACATCGGGTCCGTCACGGTGCACCCTGGCCGGGATCCGGCCGAGCGCACCCGGCTGGCCTTCCTGATCGGCCGGCAACTGCGGCTGGAACGCTCGGCCCGTGGCTGGGACTCGCCGGTGGTGACCCTCGGCTCGGCGCTGCGGCCCGAAGCGGCCGGCGGCCAGGGTCTGCGGATGGTGCCGCACCACGTGCGGCTGCGCTGCGGCGACCGCTGGAACCGGCACACGCTGTGGGAGGTCATGGGACTTCGCCAGTACGTCACCTGGCTGGATCGCCGCGCCCCCGGCTGACGATCGACCTCGGCCGGATGCGGTACCCGTCCGGGCGGAGGGCGTACCGAGCCGGACGAGGACGCCGCATCCGTACCAAACGGCCTGATGACGGCGAGATTCCTCACCTCGTGGCCCTGCCGTTCGCCGGGGTGCGGTGCCGATCATCGTGCTGTAATGCCGGGATGGCGGCGGCAGGCATGCGGATGGCGCGGCACCGGGAACGGCACGGCGTTCAGCGGGCCGGGTGGCTGCGGGCGGCCGTGCTCGGTGCGAACGACGGGCTGGTGTCGACGTCGAGCCTCGTCGTCGGGGTCGCGGCGAGCGGGGCGTCCGGGACCGCGGTTCTCACCGCGGGGCTGGCGGGGCTGACCGCGGGCGCGTTGTCGATGGCCGCCGGCGAGTATGTGTCCGTCAGCGCGCAGGCCGACGTGGAACATGCCGACCGGGCGCTCGAGCGGGCGGAGCTCGCGGCGAGCCCGGCGGCGGAGTTCGACGAACTGGTCGGCATCTACGAGCGCCGAGGCCTGCCGCGCGAGTTGGCGGAGCAGGTCGCGACGGCGCTGAGCGACCGGGACGCCCTCGCCGCGCACATGCGGGACGAGCTGGGGCACACCGAGCTCAGCCGGGCCCGACCGCTGCAGGCGTCGGCCGCGTCGGCGAGCAGTTTCGCCGTCGGCGCGCTGGTGCCGTTCATCGGGATGGCCGCCCCGGCTGGAAGGGCGCGGCTGACGCTGATCGTCGCGGCGACCATGCTGGGCCTCGCGGTGGCCGGGGCGCTCGGCGCCCGTACCGCCGGCACCGCACTGCTGCGCCCGACGCTGCGGGTGGTGCTCGGCGGCTGCGCGGCGATGGCGGTGACGGCACTGGTCGGCGTCCTCACCCACACCGCCGTCGGCTGAGCCCGGTCCGGGCGGGCGCTGCCCGCGCTCACCCGGACCGGGCAGTTGTCTCTCAGGCGGCAGTCGCTCTCAGGCGGTGGTGGCGGCCTCCGACCGCATGGTGCCCGGCTCCGCCGCGGCCGGGCGGGGACGCTCACGCGCCGGGGAGGCGGCGAGACGCTCGGCGAGCGCGCCGAACCCAAGCGCGAGCGTCGCCCACAGGACCAGCTGGCTGATCACCGAGTAGAAGCGGAACCTGAACAGCAGGTCCGCCGGGAAACCCGGGTAGACGATCGTGCCGTCCGGTGCCCGCAGCGGCTGCGGGGTCTCGGTGGCGACGTTGCCGTACTCGGCCTTGTTGATACCCAGATGCCCCAGTGCCGGCAGCAGCCCCATCGCGATGCCGACCAGGACCAGAAAGACCAGCGCGCCGAGCAGGCTGGCGTTCCACCCGCCGACGCGGCCGGCAAGCCAGCGGGCCGCCAGCACGGCGAGCACCATCGAGATCACCGAGATGGCGATCATCGCCAGGTACAGCACGCTGCGCTCGCCGATCGTCTCCTCATGCCCGACCGCCGGCGGGTTGGCCGGGTACTTGGCGAACGGGATCAGGTACAGGCTGACGAAGCCGGCGGCGGCCAGCAGCGCGGCGAGCACCCGCGGCCGCAGGCCCGGGTAGCGGCGCGAGACGATCAGGTAGGCGACGACGAACAGGCCGCCCATCGCCAGCCCGAAGATCGCCATGCCCACGCCGATGCCGACGTTGCGCTGCACGGACCGGCTGAAGACCTCAGCGGCCTCGGCGCCGTGGCTGTGCCCGCCGTGACTCGCGGCCGCGTTCAGCGACTCCTGCGCCGCGTCCCGGCCGGCCTCGTAGTCGATCGCGTCCTGGATGAAGGGCTCGGCGAAGATGCGGGCGAAGACGAACGCCAGCAGCCCGCCGAGCAGACCCACACCGAGGCCGCGGTAGATGTAGCGGAACTCCATCGCGCGGCCCCCGCTCAGTGGCAGGGGAAGCCGAGGAAGTGGCGCGCGTCGTGCACGAACTCGTGGATGTGCGTGTCCGAACCGAACAGCGACGTCGCTCCCTGGTCGATGCCGAGGAAGTACAGCAGCAGCAGCGACAGCAGCGCCGTGAGTCCCAGCGCCGCCCGGCGGGCGGTGAGCGGGAAGGTGACCGAGCGTTGCCGTGACTGTGCGATGGGAGTGGTCACAAAGGGCCTCCTGAGGGATCGTGCGTCCCGGACATGCGGGCAGCCCGTGCTCGGGTCTGACTTCCGGGCTCCACCGCCGCTCAGGGCGGACGGAGTCCGGTCACAGCGGCGCGACCGTGCCGGATTTCCGCCGGCTTCCTCACACAGGCGATCGGAGTATGCGGTTCCGATCCGGTCGCTGTCAACGCGGACGAAACCGGCAAAAACCCGCATCGCGGCTGGTAACGACATCGTGATGCCGCGGCGCGGGGCCACGGTGGATCGATCAGGACCGGAATCAGCCCGCGCCGACGCGGCGCACGATGGCGGACAGTTCGCCCTGGAACGTCGCGCCAAGCCGGGTCACCGTGCCCTGAAAGGTCCCCGGGCCGTTCTTCGCCCTGCTCAGCCAGTTCTCCGGGAGCTCCACCCGGTCACCGACACGCAGCGGCGACCGGCCGCACCATCGGTAGGCATAGCCGTCGACCTCGACGACCTGGTCGCCATCGAGATCGTGATAACGATGCGCGTCGTCGAGGCATCGCTCAAGGTCGCGGACCCGGTCCCGAAGCTGCTCGACCTCATGGCGGCACATTTCCTGGCCGCTTTCCCAACCTCGGCGGTGACCAAGGCCCATCCCCCGCTGATACGCCTCGGCAACGTCCCGCTCATGGTCGGTGAGGTGGGTGCGGCAGGCGATCTCCGGCCCGTACAACCGCACCTTGCAGGGCTTTCCGGACCGGGTCGGCCGCCCGCACGTCCGGATCTCGACCAGCTGATCGTCTACTCGACTGTCCATGCCGTCGCCACCGATCTCATCGTTGTCAGGGATGACGGGGGCAACTATAACCAGGAAAAGTACGGGGTCGATGGGCGGTTAGCGTACTTTTCCACCATTGGAAGTCGGCCGCGCAGCCACGGCCCTACTCTTGGCGAAAGGATCGCGCGGAGACGGAACGTCCCGCCAGGTCAGCGCGTTATTGATTTTCTCCGCGTCAGAAACGATGCGATCCGACCAGGCATCCCACGCCCGATCCCCGCCAGTCGGCGGCAATTACGCCACTGTCGGCCGATGCCATTATGACCACGCGGCCAGTCCAGAAACGACGTGCGCCGGCGACTCCGGGCGCGGCACCCGGCTCAGGCCCTGGACCACAGCCGCACGGCGCCGTCCAGGTAGCCGCCGGCGAGCGTTCGTGAGTCCGCGTCGACCGACAGCGCACAGGCCGCGCCATGCCCATCGGACCCGAACACGGTCGGGTTTCCCACCCGCTCGCGATTCACCGTGTTCCAGACCCGCACCGTTCCGTCCGCGCCAGCTGCCGCCAGCATCGCGCCATCCGGGAACCAGGCGAGGTCGTACACCGCCCCGGTCCCGCCGTTCAGCGGCGTCCCCAGCAACCGGGGACTGGCTGGATCGGCGACGTTCCAGAGCTGTACCGCGCCGTCAGCGCCCCCCACGGCAAGGGTCCGGCCGTCGGACGACCAGGCCAGGGCGAACACCGGCCCCGTCGGGCCGCGCAGGGATGAGCCGATGAACGCACGATGGGCGGTGTCCACCAGCAGCACCGACCCGTCGGACACGCTGGCGGCGAAGAGGGCACCGGCGGAGGCGAACGTGTACCACTGCACACCGCCGACGGCCGCGCGCACCTCGGCGGTCAGCGGCAGCGGCACCGGACGGGCGCCACCGTCACCAGTGACCGCCCAGGAACGCGCGATGTTGTCGCTCTCGATGTCGACGACCCTGTCACAGCTCGCGGGAAAGGAGATCCGGGGCACCCTGTCCGTGCCGTCGATCGACCATCGGGGCGGGTCCTGCGCCCGGCTCAGGCCGCTGGCGGACACCTCGGCGGATGCTCCCCGCCCCTTTTCGCACGACAGACTCCGGCCTGTCGGGCTCGCCGGACCGGCCCCCGCAAGCAGCGCCCACTGCTGGGCGGAGCCGCCCGCGTCCGCGGTCACCAGTGACGTGCCCCCCGCCAGCAGGGCCAGCGCGATCGCAGGTCTGCCGGAGCGAGAGACCACCTGGCCGACCAGGCGCAGCCCGCTGGCGCCCGGCGACGTGCCCGCGGTCCAGGGCGAGCCGCCGCGGGACGTCACATCCGGCGGCGGTGGGGCCGTCGTCGCGGCGGTCGTCGCCGCAGTTGCCGGCGCCGGCGCCGGCGCCGGCGCCGGCCGCCTCGGGTGATCTGGTGCGGCGGCGGACCGGTCGGCGTCGTGATCGCCTCCGCCCTGACGCGCCGTCGCGCCGTGGAGGGCGCCGGCACCGGCGCCGAGAGCGACGACGAGGCCGGCGGCCAACGCCACGACGGCCCGCGCGGACCACCGCGGGTGGCGTGGCGCGCGGCGTCGGCGCCGCCGGCCACCGCCCCGGGCCTCCCGAGGGGCGGCACCCGTGGGACCCGTAGCACCCGTAGCACCCCTAGCACCCGTGTCGGAGACTTCCTCAGCGGTGCCTGGCGGCGGCTTCACATCGCGGGCCGCGCCCGACCTCGAACCGCCGTTCTGACCTGGACCATCAGCCGGGCCTGGGCCGCCTGGAAAGGGCGGCGCGTCGCGTGGTTTCGCGCGGCCGCTGTCGACCGCCTCGAACGCCGCCAGGAGATGACCGCGGGCAGCCTCTTCGGCCAGGCCGAACAGGTCGATCGGGCGCACCTGGCCGAGCAGCGCGGGTGGTTCGCACTCCTCGACACGGATCACCAGAAGCCGGCGGCGCCGGCCGTCGGGATCGGTGTCCATCGCCGCGCGCCATTCCGGCCGGGCCGACATCGCGGCCAGGGTGGCCGGCGACACCACCGCGGCGACATGGCGGGCGCCGGAAAGAACGTGCTGGACCTGCTCGGTCTGCTGTGTTCCTGCGACGGAATCCCAGTTTCGAAGCCATATTTTTAGCCCGACTTCCTCGAGCACCCAGGCAAGCCATTCGGCCCAGCCCTGATCGGTCCCCTCGTTGAAGATGGCCACGTCACACTTGGTCCAGGCGTGTGTCCCGGCCTCCGGCACACCGGAGGCATTCACGGACTGGAGTGCCATGCGGTAAGCGTGCCAGAGCGTCAGCAGGCGGGAGAAGGCAGGGCCACCCCCTGGCTTCGACATTGCCGCGCGCGTGTAGCCTCCGACACACAGAACTTCGGGGGGAACACGAACTATGCAAGGACGATTCCGATCGCGCCGCCGTCTGGCGATGGCCGCTTGCTGCCTTTCTCTGGCGGCCGGCCTGACCGCCGGATGCGGCTCGGGCGGCGATGCCGCCGAAGCGGGAGCGGCGGCGCCGCCGGCGGGAGACAGCGGAAGCCAGGTGGCAACTCTCACACCTACGCCGACAGCGGCCGGTGCCACCGCCACACGGGCCGCTGTCACACAGTCCATCGCGACAACCGCCCCGGCAACCCTGCCAGGCCAGGCCGCGCAGCCACCAGCGGCCGACCCACCCGCGCACCAGCCGGCAGCCGACCAGCCCCAGGCCGGCCAGTCGCCGGCTTCCTCGAGTACCTACTACCGGAACTGCGCCGCGGCACGGGCCGCCGGGGTGGCGCCGCTGCACCGTGGTGAACCCGGCTACGACAGCCACCTGGACCGGGACGGCGACGGCATCGCCTGCGAGTGACGCTCACCCGCCCGCGGCGCCCACTCCCTGCGCGGCGCCGCGGGCGGGGGCCGCGGTGGGCCCGCGACGCTCCCGGGCGGCGGTCCGGCGGCGCACGGTCGCCGCGACGTCCGCGGGCAGCACGTTCACCAGGGGGGCGAGCTCGGCGAGCAGGTCCGGCTCGGTGGTCAGCGCACGCAACGCCCGTCCCACGGTCATGTCGTGCGCGGGCCGGTGGGTGATCGTGATCGGGTCTCCCGCCGTGACCTCGCCCTCGACGAGAACCCGCAGGTAGGCGCCTGGCCGTCCGCGCCGGACGAAGCGCCCGACGAGATCGGGCACGTCCCAGAAGCCGGCGAAGACCCGGCACGGCACCCGCGGCGCGGTGACCTCGAACTCGGTCGACCCGATCGCCCAGCGCTCGCCGATACGCGCGCCCGTCACGTCCAGCCCGGCGGTGGTGAAGTTCTCGCCGAAGCTGCCAGGGCGCAGCTCACGGCCGATGTCCCGCGACCACCAGGCGAAGTCCTCGGCGGCGTACGCGTATCCGGCGCGGTCGGCGCCGCCATGATGGCTACGGTCGACGATGGTGTCACCGTCCAGACCGAGCACCCCGACGCGCACCGGGCCCCGCGCCGGTCGCTTGTCGATGCCCGTGCGTCCCATCCGCCCGGTCCACTCCCCCGTCCGCACGACGGCGAGACTGACGGCGACAAGCCTCATGCGACGGCGTCTTCCTCCTCGTCCGGCGATCCTGGCGCCGGCCCCGACAGCAGCCGCGGCGCCGAAACAAGTGTCGCGTATCGCGGGAGGCCGCGGACCGCGGGCCAGAACGCGTCTCCGGGCATCAGGCCCGGGCGGACGCGGAAAGCGGACGCGGACATGTGGGTGGCGCCGTGGTCGGGACCGGGCCGTGGGTGCTTGTGACGGGACCGCCGGGCAGGTGCCGCGGCGGTCCCGTCACGGATGAACCCGGCAGAGGACCGGGCTCCTGGTCAGGGTCAGCAGGTCAGGGTGCCGGTGCGCAGCGCGTGGCTGCCGTCGTTGCTGTCATCGGACCAGACGGCGGGCTTGACGCCACTCACGCAGGCGTCCTGGGGAGCGAGAGCGAAGCCCTCGTTGTTGTAGTTGGACATCCCGGTGGGGCGGGCGTGCACCGCGGTGACGGCGAACCGGCCCTGGGCGTTGATGTCGAGGGTCGCGGTGCGGCCGGAGCAGGTGTCGTCGCAGGCCGCCCACAGATGGCCGGTCGCCGGCTCGTACTCGAGGTCCATCACCGCGGCGAAGCCGCTGGCGATGGTGGCGACCCGGGTGTAGGCGGTGCCGGCCTGGTTGAGGGCGTAGGCGTACACCGTCCCGTTGGCCTCCAGGCCGACGAAGTAGAGACCGCTGCCGTGGCCGGCGTAGGTCGCCGGGTCGTAGACGGCGCCCGTGTGGTCGTCGCGGAATCCGTGCGCGGTGAGGTAGGAGTCGGGAATCCACGAGATGGCCTCGAGGCCGCTGTTCGCGGCCACGGCGGGCAGGTCCGCGGTGAGGTTCCACTCGGCGGTGGCGGTGAGCGAGGAGGCCGTCGAGGAGGCGTCGTAGCGCAGGACCTTCAGCAGGCTGACGGTGTCATGGCTGTTGTCGCGCTCGGTGGAGACCACCATGCCGTCCGGGGTGACGGCCACGCCCTCCGCGTCCGGATCACCACTGCCGTTGGCGTAGTGCAGCGCCTTGCCCGCGGACCAGCCACCGGTGGTGTCGGGGCTCCAGGTCGTGCCGTTCGGCACCAGTTTGTAGAGCGTGCCCGGACCGTTCTTCACCGCCCACAGCACGCTGGAGGTCTGGTACGACAGGCCGCTGACGTTGGTGCCGAGCACGCCCGCGCCGTCGGCGACGCTGACGGACGAGCCGCCCGGCCACGCCGTCACCGGGATGACGCAGGAGTTCGGCGCGCCGCGGGTCGAGGCCGCGGTCGTCGCGAACGCGCCGGTGCCGTCCGGGCAGCGGCCGTAGGTCGTCGACGCGTGCGACGTCCAGGTGTAGGAGTCCACCATCGTCGTGCCGCCCGGCTGGTAGAGCCGCACCGAGTCGGAGCTGCCCAGGCCGAACGCCGATTCGACGTCGACGACCAGGTGGCCGCCGGCCGGCAGCGAGGTCCCCGCGGCGATGGTGAACGTGTGCGCGTTGTCGTTGTCCCTGACGACCCAGCCGGAGACGTCGACGGCCGCCGTGCCGATGTTCGTCAGCTCGACCCAGTCACCGGGTGTGCCGCCGCTGGACTCGACCTCGTTGATCCGCACGTCCGCCGCCGCCGCCGATGCCGGGCCGACAAGGCCGGTGGCGACGAGGGTGAGGGCGGCGAGGGGCACGGTCAGGGCGACGGCGACGCGTCGCATCCGGCCACGCAGATTCCTGGGCAATGCAGCTGCTCCTTCACGGAGAATCCGAACGAAAGAGTGCGCACCGTCGCACTCCTCGCGCAGAGTGCTGCATCCTGACGACCGCCGGCTGAACGCATGGCCAACGCCGATGGCAGCCCAGATGGCGACTGCGTGCAGAGGAGAAGGCACACACGGCGACAACGACCGGTCGAACGTCGCCGCGCCCCGGCTCCGCATCTGGTGCGATCCTGGGCGCGGCGAGGCGTGCTATCTTGCAGTTGATCAATGTGTAATTTCCATGGTCAACTGTGTGTGAAAATCTTGATCGGAACCTTCTGTGCGCGCCTACGTTCCTCGCCTGCTGGACACCGAGCTCGCCGATGTGATCGCCGCGCACCCAGCGGTCCTGGTCGTCGGTCCACGCGCCTGCGGGAAGACGACGACGACCCGCCGGCTGTGCCGTTCCATCCTGCGCCTCGACGTCCCCGCTCAGGCCGCCGTCGCACGCGCCGACCCGGACGCCGTGCTGCGTGGGCTCGACGAACCCATCCTGATCGACGAGTGGCAGGTGGTCCCCGAGATCCTCGGCGCGGTGAAACGTGCCGTCGACGACGACCCGCGCCCCGGACGATTCGTGCTGACCGGCTCCTCCCAGGCCGACGTCACCGCCTCCGGCTGGCCCGCGACCGGCAGGATCGTGCGCCTGACGATGTTTCCCCTCGTCGGCCGCGAGCGCCACGGCGACCCGACCGCGCCCTCGCTGATCGACAGGATTCTCGACGACGGCGCTGACGCGTTCACCGACCCGTACGGCGACTGGGACCTGACCAGCTACCTGACAGAGGCCCTCACCAGCGGCTGGCCCGAGGCCCTGCAGGCGCCGGCGGACCGAGCCCGCGACCGCTGGCTCGTCAGCTACGTCGACCACCTGGCGACCCGCGAGGCTCCGTCCCTCGGCATTGCCCGGGACCCGCTGCGCCTGCGCAGATACCTCCAGGTAATCGCCGCGAACACGGCCGGCTCCCCGACCCACAAGCTGCTCTACGACGCCGCCGGCATCGGCCGCGACGCCGCCCTGGGCTACGACGACCTCCTCGACACCCTCATGATCACCCAACGGGTTCCCGCCTGGGCGGCCAACCGGACCGCCCGTGAGACCCGCCTGCCCAAGCGCTACCTCATCGATCCCGGCCTGCTCGGCCCGCTGCTGCGCATCGACCAGCGTCGTGCGATGCGGGACGGCGACCTGCTCGGCCGTGTCATCGACACCCTCGTGGCCGCTCAGCTGCGCGCCGAGTGCGCGCTGAGCGTCGTCGGTGCCGACCTCTACCACCTGCGCGACGCGGGCGGCCGCCATGAGATCGACCTGCTCATCGAGGCCCGGGACGGGCAGGTCATCGCCGTCGAGGTCAAGGCGACGGCCGCGCCGTCTCGCGCCGATGCCCGTCACCTCACGTGGCTGCGGGATCAGCTCGGATCGAGGCTGGCCCTCGGGCTACTCGTCCACACCGGTCCGCGCGTCTTCCGCCTGACCGAGGACGTCCTCGCCGTCCCCCTCGCCAGCCTGTGGTCCACCCGGCCAGGCTGAGGGCGCGTGCCCGGACATGTCGGACCGTGCACCTACGCTACGTCCATGCACGATGACGGGGATCAGGTCGCATCTGGCGCCTCGGGCGCGGATGGCCCGGGTGCGGACGGCGCGGACGGGGTGGGGGTCGAGGAGTCCGAGCGGCTGGAGGGATACACCTACCTGACCGTTCCGGACCGGACGGTCTATGTGGCGATCATGCGGCTGTTCGTGTCGTCGCTGCTGGTCGACTTCTCCGCGCCCGAGGTCGCGGCGCGCCTGACCGAGCAGGGCATCGAGGTCGACGCCGACGCCGTCGCCGACCGGCTGACGAAGCTGCTGTCCTGGGGGAACCTGCTGCGCAGCTCGCACACGGTCCGCGCGTCGAGCATCCGGGAGTACCGGCAGGCCCGGCAGCGGTTCCAGATGTCGCGGCTCGGCGAGCGGATCCAGCGCAGTGTCGACGAGGTGCTCGGCGCGGCGGACGCGGCCCGCGAGGTCAGCCGGCAGATGCTCGCGCTCGTCGCCCGCGGCCTGGCTGAGCTCGCCGATCTGCTCGAGGCACCGGGCGGGGTCGACCTCGCCGACGCGGGTGACCGGATCGGCACCCTGTTCGTCCAGTTCGCCGAGTTCGCTGACTCGGTCCGCGACTTCTACGCCTACCTGGGCTCCGTCCTCTCCCGCTACGACCTCGACAGCGCCGACTACACCGGGTTCAAGGACCTGCTGCTCGACTACGTCGAATCGATCACCGAGGAGGTGTCGCTGCTCGCCCCACGGGTCGCCGCCGACCTGCGCCGCTGCGAGCCGCACCTGCCGGCGCTGATCACGGCGCTCGACGCCGCCGATCCGGGCCTGTCCGGCCTCGCCGACATCGCCCCGGGCACCCGGATCCGTCGCGGGCCGGGCCGTGATCCCGCCGACTGGACGGCGCTGCGCGGCTGGTTCGAGTCCGACAGCGACGCACCCAGCGAGGTCGACCAGCTGCGCTCGGCGACGCTGCGGGCCCTGCAGTCGCTGCTGGCCAACGCCAAGCGGATGATCCGCGCCGCCGGCGGCGAGGTGTCGCGGCGCCGTGACCTGCTGCGTCTGGCCCGCTGGTTCGACAATGCCGACCATGACGAGGCCGAGGACCTGTTCGCGGCCGCGTTCGGGCTGTACGGAGCGCGGCACGTCTCCTATGCGCTCAGCCCCGACGTTCCGGTGGCCGCGTCGGCGAGCTGGTGGCACGGGCCGGATGTCGGCGTGCCCGTCAGCCTGCGCGAACGCGGTAACCGCGCGACGCGGGGGCGGACGTCCGGCGCCGAGGACCATTCGGCGCAGAAGGAGCGGCTCCTGCGGGAGGCCGCGCAGGCCGCCCGGGCGCGCGAGGCCGCGGCCGCTGAACTGCGCGCCGCCGGCGGCCGCCTCGACGGCATCCGGCTCTCCCCGGCCGCGCTGGCCCTCCTGCTGGAACTGCTCGCCAGCGCACTGGGCGCCGCCCGCGCCCACCGGCCAGGCGAAGACCCGTCCAGCCTGACCGGCCCCGGCCCATCCGACGACACCGACGACACCGACGACGACGGCGACGGCACCGGCACCGGTACTGGCACTGGTACTGGCACTGGTACCGGCACTGGTACCGGCACTGGTACCGAGGCCGGTCCCATTGCAGGTACCGCGCTGCGGGCCGTCACGTTCGACGGCGCCCATGCGTCCGCCAAGGATGTCGACCTCGCGCTGACCGTCACGCATGTGGCTGGCGCGCGGCTCACCCTGAGCAGCTCGGACGGGGACCTGCGCATCGACGACCTGGTGCTTCACGTCGGCTCCGCCGCCGATCCGGCGGCCACCGACGCACCGGCTCCCACCGGTCGTCCGCCTGCGCAGGCTCAGGCACGACACTCGGCGGTGGCGCGGTGACGGCCGGAACGGGGCGGCGCGCCGGCCGGGGGCAGACCCGCCGTAGACGGGCGGGCGAGGCCGGGCACGACGAGGCGATCACCGCGGAGCGCCGCGACGCGGCCCGGCTGCTGCTCGCCCACCCGCTGGTGACCGCGCGGGGACCGCACGCCGACGGGTTCCGCCTGGTCCGCCGGCACTCCGACGCGCTCACCGCGATGTTCGCGCAGCACCTGGGCTACCGTCTCATCGTCGAGCCCGGTTTCGCCCGGCTGGTGAAGGCGGGTCTGCCTCGCGGCGCGGGCCGCGGGCTGGTCCGCGGCACCGGCGGCCGGTTCGCCCCGCGTCACTACGCCTATCTGACGCTCGCCCTGTCGGTGCTGGTCACCTCCGGCGACCAGATGCTGCTCTCCCAGCTGGTCTCGGGCATCCGTACGGCCGCCGTCGACGCCGGCATCGAGCTCGCCGACCCCGACCGCCAGCACGAGCGGCGCGCGCTGGTCGCCGCGCTGACCCAGCTGATGGCCTGGGAGGTGCTCGGCGAGGTCGAGGGAACTGTGCTGGCCTACGCCGACGACGTCCGGCAGGAGGCGCTGCTCGCCGTCGACCGCGAGATCGCCCAGGTCCTCGTCGCCGGCCCGCTGCGCACCAGCGAGACGGCTGACGAACTGGTGGACGCCGCCGCGCGGCCCGGCCCCGGCGGGCTGCGCCACGCGGTGCGCCGGCTGATCGTCGAGACTCCCGTCGTCTACCTCGACGATCTGACCCCCGACGAGCGCGGCTGGCTGCGCCGCGCGCAACGCCGGGAGCAGCGGATGCTCTACGAACAGTTCGGGCTGGACCTGGAGCTGCGCGCCGAGGGCATCCTCGCCGTCGACCCGGCCGAGGCGACCTCGGACATTCCCTTTCCCGGCACCGGCACGGTCGCCCAGGCTGCGCTGCTGATCGCCGGCCAGCTCGTCGAACGGCTGCGCCCGGCGGACGCCGGCCATCCCGCCACCGGAGCCCGCCTGGTCATCGGCGTGCCGGTGCCCGACACGATGCTCGACGTGACCGTCGCCCAGGTGATCGAGAACTACGCGGTGTCCGCGGGGTGGGCCCGCGCCTACGTCGAGGACCCGCCGGCGCTGCGCCGCGCCGCAGGTGACCTGCTTGTCTCGATGGGCCTGCTCGCCCCGGCCGGCGCGGTCCCGCGCGGCGAGCGCGCCGCCGCGTCGCCGGCGGAGTCCCAGACGGATCCGACCCTGACGATCGACGGCGTCGGCGACGAGTCCGAGGACGGTGACCGGGACGAGGACGGTGACCGGGACGAGGACGGCGGGGCCCACGGCGAGGATGACGACATCGCGGACGGGGCGCGTGCCGCCGCGACGGACGCGACCGGGCGGCGGGTCACAGACACCACCGGCGCCCGGGGAGCGGCCACGAGCAGCTATGTCCTGCTCGCGGCGGCGGCCCGGTTCCAGCCCCAGCCCAGCCAGGCACGACCACGCCGGAGGCGGACCGGCGGCGATGGAGGAGAAGGCTGATGAGCGTCCCGCTGCCCCGCTCCACGACCGCCCGCGCCGGCCTGTCGGGCACGGGTCGCGACCCGTGGCGCTATCGGCTGCACCGGGCCGGCATACGCAACGTCTGGCAGTACGACGACGCCGAGTTCCTCTTCGGCGACGGGCGGCTGCTGCTGCGCGGCAAGAACGGCGCCGGCAAGTCGAAGGCGCTGGAGATGCTGCTGCCGTTCCTGCTCGACGGCGACACCCGCGCCCTGGACGCGACGGGAACCGGCCGCACCAGCCTGAGCTGGCTGATGCTCGACGGCGCGGTGGCGACCAACCGCCTCGGCTACCTCTGGCTGGAGCTGCGCCGCACTCTGCCCGACGACGACCGTGAGTCCAGCGAGACGGGGGGCGACGGGGGTGACGAGGCGGCGTTCCTGACCCTCGGGGCCGCGGTCCGGGCGTCGCGGACGACGGGCGAGGCGAAGCCGCTGTTCTTCGTCACGCCGCTGCGGGTCGGCCACGAGCTGCGGCTCGTCGACGGCGCGCAGCCGCTGCCGATCGACCGGCTGCGCGCGGCGGTGGGTGAGGCGGCGACCTACGACACCGCGAAGAAGTTCCGGGCCCGCGTCGCGCGCGACGTGTTCGGTCTCGCCGACACGGGCCGCTACCGCAACCTGGTACACCTGCTGCACCGGCTGCGGCGCCCGACCGTCGGTGACCGGGTCGAGGCCGGCGGGCTCGCCGATCTGCTCGCCGAGGCGCTGCCGCCGATCGACGAGGAGACCATCGACGACGTCGCGCACAACCTCGACGACCTGGACGCCGTGCGCGCCGAACTCGCCCGGCTCACCCGCACCGACGAGGCGCTGCGCGCGTTCCTCGCCGCCTACCGCGGCTACCTGCACGGGGTGCTGCGCCGCCGCGCCGGTGCGATCGCCGACGACCTCGAGCTGCTGCGCCAGCGCCGCCGCGCCGCCGGCGACGCCGAACGGACGGTGACCGCGTCGCAGCTCGCGAGCGAGCAGACCGCCGATGCCCTCGGCACACTGCGTGAGGCCGAGCGTCTTGCCGACGCCGACCTGCGGGCCCTGCGGGACAGCACCGCCTACCAGTCCCTGCGCGAGCTGCGGGACCGCCGCGGCATCGTCACCGCACTCGACGCCGCGGCCGCCGCCGACGAGAAGAACGCCGTCACCGCCGCCGCGCTCGCCCGCAGCGCCGGCGCCCGGGTCCACGACGACACCGACCGGATCACCGCCGGCGCCCGCCGGCTCGCCCGGGCACACACCGGCCTGGTCCGCCGCTCCCAGGGCACCGGGGTCGACGCGGCGCTGCTCGGGCCGACGCCGCGCGCTCCCCTCACCCGGCTGACCCCGGATGTGTCCACGGTCGACGTCGCCGTTGTGCGCGCCGAGGCGGAGCATCTCGGCCGCCGTCTTCGGGACGTACGGACCACGGTCGCCGGACGGCTGCGCGCCGCGGCGGCCCTGCGCGACGACCTGCGCCTCGCCGCGGCCGCGCGCACCCGGGCCGAGGCGGCGGAGGCGACGGCCGGCGAGGCCGAGACCCGCGCGGGCACCGCCGCCGACGCGCGGCGCGGGCGCGAGGAGGAGCTGCTGGTCGCCTCGGTGGACTACGCCGACGCGACCGCGGCCTGGTGCGCCGACCCGCGGATCGCCGGCCGCCCGGACGTCAACCCGAACCCGCTGCTCGCCGCGGTGGCGGTGCCCGGGGCAGGTGGCGGGGGCGACGCGCCCGACGGCGGGCCCGGCGCCGACGCTCACGGCCCTGCCGGCGCCGACCGGTGGGCGGCGGACTCGTCGGCCCGGGACCGGGCGCTGTCCCGCGAGCTGCCCGCCGAGGTGGAAGGTCTCGCCGACGAGCTGCTCGCCCCGCTGGTCCGCGAGGTCGACGCCGAACGGGACGAGGCGGTCGCCCTCGTCGGCGAGCGGGACCGGGAGCTCACCGAGACCCGCCGCGAGCAGCGCCGCCGCCTCGCCGAACGCGACCCCGCCCCGCCCCGCTCCCACTACCTCGACCATGACCGCGCCCCGGCGACGGGCGCGCCCCTGTACCTGCTGGTCGACTTCGACGAGAACGTCCTCCCCGCGGCGCGGGCCGGCCTCGAAGCCGCCTTGGAGGCCTCCGGCCTGCTCGACGGCTGGCTCGCCGCCGACGGCGTCCTGCTCGACCCTCTCACCCGCGACACCCTGCTCACCGCCACCGGCACTGCCACCGCCACCGGCACGCCGTCCGCACCGGGCACCGGCCCGGTGGGGCGGGGGCGAGCCTGGCGGACGTGCTGCGGCCGGCGGCCGTCCCGCCGGGGTCGCGCGAGGCGCCGTCGGTGTCCGCCGAGACGGTCGCGGCGCTGCTCGCGAGCATCGCCGTCGTCCCGTCCGGCATGCCCGCGCCGGCGGCCGGCGGGCGGCCGCACAGCTGGGTGTCGGCGGACGGGCGATGGGGGCTCGGTGTGAGCTCCGGCGCGCATCGCAAGGTCAGCTCCGAATACGTCGGCGCGGGAGTGCGCGCCGAGACGAGGCGCCGCATTCTCGCGGAGCTCGCGGAACGGATCGACCGGCTGACCGCGGAGCTCGACGCCGCGACATCCGCCGTCGAGGCGCTGACCCGCCGCCGTGACGACCTGCGCGCGCTGCGGCGGGCCCTGCCCCGCGGCACCTCCCTGGACCGGGCCTGGACGGCTCTCGACCACGCGGACGTCGCCGTCGAGTCCGCGCGCCGGGAGCTCGGCGAGGCCCGGGCGCGGGCCCGCGACGCCGTCGCCGAGGCGGCGGCGCTGCGGCGCCGGGTGGATGCCACCGCGCGGGCCGCGGACCTTCCCACCGACCCCGACCGGCTCGACGAGGCGATCACCGGGTTCCGCGAGTTCGGTGGTGAGATCGACCAGCTCCGTCAGGGCCTGGCGGAGATCCCGTCGCTCACCGAGAACCATCCGGCGCTGGTCACGACGTTCGAGGACCGCCTGGCCGACGCCCAGGCCGCGGCCGAGACGGCGCTCGTCGCCCGCGAACGCCATGCCGAGGCGGCCCGCGAGCTCGCCCAGCAGGAGGCGGCGATCGGCGCGACCGAACAGCAGCTCATGGACGCCGAGGCCGACGCCACCCGCCGCCACACCGAGGCCCGCACGGCGATCCCGACCGCCGAGCGCGCCGCCGCCGAGGCCCGCGACGCCCTCGTGCGCGCCCAGGAACGCCGCGACCAGGCGCTCGCCGACCGGGCCGGCCAGGAGCAGGTCGTCATCGCCTCCGGTCAGGCGCTGCGCACCGCGCTGCTGCTCGGCGGCCTCACCGACGCCGCCGGCCTCGAAATCCCCCATGCCCTCACCGAGGACGACCTCGCGCCCGACGACGTCCGGGCCCGCCTGCGCCGGCTGGAGGAGCTGGCCCGCGAGGTCGCCGGCGGGCTCGCGGCGGCGCGCCTCGACGTGTCCGACTCGCTGATCCTGCGCCGGGCTCAGGAGCTGGGCGCGGCGCTGCCCGGCGGCCTGGACGCCGCCGTCGGCGAACGCGACGGCATCAAGATGGTCGAGGTCCTCGACGACACCGGGTCCCACGCCGTCGCGATCTTCGCGAGCCGCATCGCCACCGAGCTCGCCGAGGCGCGGACCCGGCTGTCCGACCGCGAGCAGGACGTGTTCCGCCGGTTCCTGCTCGGCGAGCTCGGCGACAGCCTGACCCGCCAGCTCACCGCGGCCCGCCAGCTCGTCGCCGACATGAACGACGTGCTCGCCGAGGTCCGCAGCTCCCACGGCATCGGCGTCCGGCTCGTCTGGGAGGTCAGGGGCGACGCCGACGCCGACACCCGGGCGGCCGTCGAGCTGCTCGCCATCCCGTCCGGGCTGCGCACGCCGGCCGCCGCCGACCGGCTCCGCGAGGCGTTGCAGCGGCTGATCGAAGCCGAACGGTCCGACGACCCGTCCGCCGGCTACGCGGCGCACCTGCGCAAGGCGCTGGACTACCGGGACTGGCACACCTTCGACGTCCGGGTCACCGACGCGTTCGGCCGGGAACGCCGTCTTGGCCCCCGCACCGGCCTGAGCCAAGGCGAACAGCGGGTCGTCTCCTACCTGGTGCTGTTCGCGGCGGCGGCCGCGCACTTCACCTCGCTCGCGCAGAACGAGCCCCGGGTCCCGCGGATGATCCTGCTCGACGACGCGTTCGCCAAGGTCGACGAGCCGACCCACGCGAAGCTGCTCGAACTCCTCGTCGATCTGGACCTCGACTTCGTCCTGACCAGCGAGCGCCTGTGGGGCAACGCCCCGGCCGTGCCGAGCCTGCACGTCTACGAATGCCTACGCGACCCGCTGGTGCGCGGCGTCGCCACCCTGCACTACGAGTGGAACGGCCGCCGCATGCGGCTGGTCTCCCCATGACCGACGGGCCGCTGCCGGCGGCCACCGCCGCCTGGCTCGGGCAGCCGGCGCTGCGGCGGCTGTGGGTCGCGGTGCGGCGGCGGCTGGAGGGCAACTACCTCGCCCCGCGCGGCTTGGTGTGCCTCGCGAACGTCACGGTCGAGGAACGCGAGGCGCTCGGCCAGCTGCTCGGCACCGTCGTCACGTTGCACGACGGCCGCGCGACGATCCGCCTCGACCTGCTCGACGCCCAGCTGCGCGCCTCCGCCGCGGACCGCGGCCTCGTCGACGTGCTCGCGGCGCTGAACCTGCCCGTCGAGGACCGCGCCGGCTCCCGCCGCGCCCGCCGCGACGCCTGGGCGATCGTCTGGGCCGACGCGGCAACCGCCCTGCTCCCCCTCTCCTCCGCCCATGCGCAGGAGTGGCCGGCCCACTGGCTCGCCTCGATCCGCCAGGCCGGCAGCCTGACCCGGCTGGGCCCCGAGCAGGCCGCCACCCTGCTCGCCCAGGCCATCGCCACCCTCACGTTCCTGGCCGGCCAGGGCGCGGCGCAGCCGCCCGGCATCGTCGGACGCGGTGAGCTCGCCGAACGGGTCACCGGAAGCGCGCACGGCCTCGATGATGGTGCCGTCCTCGCCCGGCTCGTCCTGCGCGGCCTCGCGATGGCCGCCGGCGAGGATCCGGCCCAGGCCACCCGCGACGCGCCCGCCCGCCGCGCCCTGTGGCGTACGGCCGGGGTTGTCGTCGACGAGGTGTCGTCCACCGTCCTGACCTACGGGCTGCGCCCGCCGGGCCTCGGCTGGCGGGAACGCGCCCTGCGCGAGCGGGCCGACCACGGTCAGGAGACGCACCTCACCCTGCGCGAGATCGCCCGCATCTCCTGGGGCACGTCGGCCGCGGTCGTGCAGGTCTGCGAGAACCCGCGGGTGGTCGAGGCCGCGGCGACGGCCGGGCTGACCGAGGTCGCCCTGGTCTGCACGGCGGGCAGCCCGTCGACGGTGGTGCTCGACCTGCTCGCGCGTCTGGTCGCGGCGGGTGCGCGGCTGCGCTACCACGGCGACTTCGACTGGCCTGGCCTCGCGCTCGCGGACCGGATCATCGCCCGCTTCGGCGCCGAGCCCTGGCGGATGGCCGCCCAGGACTACGAACGCGCCGTCGCCGAGTCGACCCGGCGCGACACGCCCGCGCTCCCCCTGCGTGGCGCCCCGGTCGAGGCGTCCTGGGACCCGGAACTCGCCGCCGCCATGACCGCCTGCGGCGTCGCCATCCACGAGGAGTCCGTCCTCGAGTCCCTCCTCGACGACCTCATCCACCCCGAGACGGCCGCCCCGCCGCGGCCTGGCACAACAGACCTCGAACTCCATGGACAGCAGTGACAGCAGTGACAGCAGTGACGGCAGTGACGGCCGTCAGGACGTCAGCCGCGCGCTGCCGCATCCGGCGGCGCCGCTGACCGCGTCACGGACGGTGGGGAGCTGGTCGAGGGCGGCGGGGCCGGCGGTGCGGTGGCTGAGCTCCGTCAGGCTGGCGCGCCCCTGGTCGAACCGGTAGTAGCGCAGGTCCAGGGTGTAGATGTTCGGCGCGGAGCTGGGTCCGGTGGAGGTGACGAGCGCCGCGGCGGGAACCTGCGCGGGACGGCATGCCCAGCTCGCCAGAAAGCCCGTCGAGCCGCCATAGGCCAGCGCGACCTGCTTGCCGCCAAGGGTGGCGAGTCTCAGATGCCCGCCCACGTAGCGGAACATCGTCGCGACACCGATGGACGCGCCCTGATCGGTCTGGACGAACACCTCCGCGTGGCCGTCACGATCCGCGTCCGCGCTCCCGAGGACGTGAACGTCCACGAACGCGGGATTTCCGGTCTCGAAGCGGACATCGTCCTCGCCACCATGGCTGTAACGGACGCGCAGCGTCCCCGCCCGAAGAATCGTGAGGGTATCCGCCCTGCCGTCACCATCGACGTCGCCATCGCGCGCGGGACGGGAACCGGACGAGGCAGGCGTGCGGGTCACCGGAGGTCCGGCTGGCGTCGCCGCGGCTGCCGACGTGACCGAATGCGGTGCCGCCGACAGCGGCGCGGTGGATCGCGGCGCGGCCGAGGAGACGGACCTGTCGGCGGCCGCCACCCGCGAGGGTCGCGCCGCCGTCGATCTGTCAGCCCCGCATGCTCCCAGCAGAAGGGAACCGAGCAGGAACAGAACTCCGGGCACAAGGGGTGGGCGGGTCACGGCGTCCTCCGATCGCGGTCGTTGTCCGCGTCATGTGACCACGGAAACGCCGCCGCCACCTCGACTTCTCACGTCGGACTGCCGACAATGTCCGCCACCGGACAGACCGGAAACAGGCGCCCTTCACGGACGCCATTCCTGAGCTCCGACCAGCCCCGCCCACGACCTCGACAGCGCCGGCTATTCCGAATTCGGCGGTCTGCGTGCTCGCCGGTACACGCGACCGCGCCCCGGCCTGGTCCGCGGCTCGGGCGCGACCAGGCGAGGCCCGATCCGTTCCATCTCCAGCACGAAGGCGAACGGAGGCTGGCCCATCAGGGTGATCGTGCTGATACGACCATCGCCGTCCAGGGTCAGTCGCTGCTCCGCCGCGAAGGACTGGCCCATGATCGTGGTCGGACAGGTCAGGATCCACCGGCCGTCCGCACAGGTCACGGACTCGAACCGGATGTCGTCGACGTGGTCGAGGGCGGCGGCGAGCAGCGTCCGCATGGACTCCTCACCCTGGAACCGATAGCGACCGACGGCCGGCATGTCCACCCACAGCACGTCGGCCAGGCAGGCTGCCCCGGCCCTCGCGTCCCCCGCCACGCAGGCTTCCTGCCAGGCAGAAACCGTTTCCGGCGGCACCGCTCCTCCTTCGATTCACGAGCGGTCAGGCTTCCGTCGCCGTCCGCGGCCACGGCGCCTTCCAAGTAACCGTAGTCGACCGGATACACGGCTGCGGGAGCCCGCGGATGCCTGCTTCCCCCGCCCCAGCCGGTTCCATCCGCCTAAGCCGAGCCGACTCGCCCGCGCGGATCACAGGTTCGCCTGCCAGCGATGTCCTGGGTGGGCGCCCGCAGGGCGTTCGGGGGCTCGGCCCGCGGGGAATTCGGGGGCTCGGCCCCCCGGCAAGCATCGCGACCCCGGCACAGTTGCGAGAAGAGCAACAAGCATGCGGAATCAGCGCGTGGGCGCGGCAGGGATCGAACCTGCGACCACTCGCTTGTAAGGCGAGCGCTCTCCCGATGAGCTACGCGCCAGGGAGCAGGGCGAGCCCAGCTAGGCGACGTCGAGCCAGGCGCGGAGGGCCTGACGGATCACCTCGCTCGCGTTCGTGTGGTCCGCGGCGGCCCGAGTAGCCAGGGCCGCCCGCAACTCCGGATCCAGGCGCACCGGCACGACCTCACCCGGCGCGGACCCGATCGGCCGCCTCCCGCCCCTGCGGCGCAAAGCGTCCACGTCGTAGCCGGACTCGGCTTCCCCCGCGAGTCGCGCCACGACCTCGTCCGTCACCGGCACCCCACCCGACGTGCGATCCCGTTTCATCCCGTCCGCCATCTCACCCCTCCTTGTCACGGCAGGAGATCCCGGTACTTCGGACGCATGCGCATCGCATGAATGATCAACTCGGCGCCGTCGTCAAGGAGCAGGACGACGATCTCCAGAAGGTTGCCCGCCCGATCCGGGCCCAGCCGAAGCTCCCGCTGCGGGTTCTCGTCGTCGAGCGCGTAGGCGACCAGATACCCGGCAGCGGCATGGATCATGTCCGCATCGGCCACACGGTGCTTCCGGGCCGACCAGTGGATCTCCACGCCCATTATCGTAATACGAAACTACGACCCACAGCCCGATCGTCGCCGAACACGCCGCGCAATCGGGCCATCGCTACTTCAGACCCGGGCCAACGGACGACGTGAGAGTGCTGCCACGGAAGGTCAGAGCGTAGATCGCTGGTGTGGGCATGGTCAGCCAGAACTGGACATCCACATCCAGGCCGTAGGTGAGGAGTGCGCGAGCGATCCAGGTCCCGTGGGTCGCGATCACAACAGGGCCGTCGCCGTCGGCGCACACGAGCACCTCAGCGAGGGCAGCCACGGCTCGGCCGCCCACGGCTTCCAGCGCTTCACCGGTCCCAAACGGGATAGCGGGTTCCCGCCATGCCCGCTCGTAGTACGACCGCCAGTCCGGCGTGGGCGGCAATCCTGACTTCCATTCACGCAGGTCCTCGTGCGTGCGAATGGGAACGCCCGCCCGCTCGGCAGTCGGCGCGACGGTCTGCAACGCACGCGGATAAGGGCTGGACGCGATACGCCGCGGAGCCCGCCGCCCACATATTTCCACGGCGAGAGCAGCGGCCTGCCCACGACCGACCGCGGTGAGCGCCCGATCGCACTCCCCCGGACCACCAACCCGAGGCCGCACAGCCTCAGCATGCCGAACGACCAACACCTCGACGAGCCCCACAAAGATCACGTCCCACCATGAGACACCTTCTCGTCGGGTACCAAGGCGCGATCGAAGCCCAGGTTCATCCACCCTCCACAGGAGATCCGCCTTACCGAGGTGCGCCCCAGGGTGTCAGGGCCGTTCTCGTTCGCCAGCTCGTCTCACGACGGAGGATGCCCCGCGCCGGTGGGCGCGTCCGCGCACGTCAGCAAGGCAGGTCGCCCCGGCCTCCGCACCCCGCTGCGCAGGACTTCTGCCAGGCAGAGTCCGTCTCCGGCGTCATGGCACCCGTCCTCGATCACTCACTTCGGGTCTCACCGGGCGTCGGCGCAATCCCGCTCATCTGTGTTCGGGGTCCGGGCCGGTATAGACGCCGAGCGCCCGCATCCGCAGCGGCTTCTCCTGGTATTCCTCCAGGGCGTGGGCAATCCAGCCCACGGTCCGCGCGATGATGAAGATGGCCTCTCCCGCGTAGCGGCCCATTCCCATCGAGACCGCGAGTGCCGCCAGCGCGCCGTCGATGTTCGGGAGCAAGGAGGCGTCACGAGATGCCACGGTGACGATCTCGTCGATCGCGGCCACCGAAGGACCCCCGTGCTCCGTCGCGCCCAGCAGGCGAAGAAGAGCCCGCGCACGAGGGTCACCTCGCGGGTAGAGGGCGTGGCCCAGGCCGGGAACGCGCTGCCCGGATCGAAGATGGTCGGCGATGACCATCGCGGCCGACCCGGCCGACAGCGTCTCGATCAGCAGCCGGTAGGCCAGCGAGCTGGCGCCGCCGTGCAGGGGGCCGTCCAGCGCGCCGAGCCCGGCGGAGACGACCGCGTACGGGTGGGCCCTGGCCGAGGCGGCCACCCGCGCCGCGACCGACGAGACGGCCAGATCATGGTCGGCGAGCAGGATCAGGGTGGCCTCCAGGCACCGTAGGAGATCCGGCGTCGGTGGTATGGCGGTGAGCCGTGGCCACAGCCGCGCGGCCAGACCGGGATCGTCGGCGTCGTCGCCGAGGAGGGGCAACGCAGCCAGGAAGTCGCCGAGCAGGCGGGCGCCCATCGCCGCGACGCTGGCGGGGCCGAGGTCGAAACGCAACGGGTCGGCGGCCGCCGCGATCGGCACCGCGATGCGCAGCCGGTCCGGCAGCCTCATCCCCGGGAGTTCCACGCCCGGCCAGCGGACCGGTGCCTCGCTATCGGCGAAAGGGACGGAGAAGCCGTCGCCGCGCTGCCACATCAGGGCGATGACCTCCTCGAAGGTCGACCCGACCGCGAGGGCGGTGGCATCGCGGCCCCGGTAGTACAGGCCGCCGTCCCGGATGAGAGTGATGGCCGTGCTGATCTGCGGAAAGCCGCGGCCCTCACGCCGGCCCGCGTCACCACGGTCCGCGCGCCGCAGGCGCTCGACCTCCACCGGATCGAACGTGCTGCCCTTCCCGCCGGCGGCACGCTCGCTGGTCAACAGGCCACGGCTCGCGTAGGCGTAGATCGTCTCCGTCTTCACGCCGAGACGATCGGCGACCTGCCGGGTGGTCAGCCGCCCCGCCGATGGTGACGGGTCGCGTCCCTCAGCGGCCATGCTCGCTCCTCGCGCTCAATACCTTGACCTATGGACTGGATCACGTTGATGAGAATCAACGTTGACGACATATGGACAGTCTAATCATCGTGAGTCCATGGATGACATTGCCGTGATCAGTGCGCAAGGGCAGGCGAGGCGGGCACCGGAACGAGGGATCGAGGTGCCCAGGGGTCTCGCGGGCGTGCTGGCCGCCGAGACCGAACTGAGCGATGTCCGAGGCCGGGAGGGCTTCTACCACTACCGGCAGTACTCGGCGATCGAGCTCGCGCGGAAGCGGACCTTCGAGGACGTCTGGCACCTGATGATCCTCGGCGAGCTCCCCGACCCGGACCAACGCGTGGCCTTCCAGCAGCGGACGTCGGCTCTGCGCGCCATCCCCGACTCGGTGCGCTCCCTGCTGCCCGCACTCGCCGAGGCCGGCGCGTCCGGCAACCCCCTGGACGAAGTCCGCACCGCCCTGTCGCTGGCGGGCGCGGCCCGCGGCGTCCGCCCGCTGTACGACACTGGCCGCGAACAGCGGATCGAGGACGCCCTGTTCGCCAGTGCCCTCGTCCCGACCATCCTGACGGCGCTGCACCGCCTCGGCCGGGGACAGGCTCCGATCGAGCCGCGCGACGACCTGCCGCACGCCGCCAACTACCTGTACATGCTGACCGGCGAGGAACCGGCGCGGGCGCCTACCTCCGCGATCGAGAAGTACCTGATCTCCACGGTCGACCATGGGTTCAACGCCTCGACGTTCACCGCCCGCGTGATCGCCTCGACCGGCGCGGACCTGATGGCCTGTGTGGTGGGCGCGCTCGGTGCGCTGTCCGGCCCGCTGCACGGCGGCGCCCCCAGCCGGGCGCTCGACACCCTGGACGAGATCGGCACGCCAGACCGGATCGACCCGTGGATCCGCCAGCATGTGCTGTCCGGCGACCGGATCATGGGCTTTGGCCACCCCGTCTACCGGACCGAGGACCCGCGCTCCCGCATGCTCAAGGGGATCGCCCAGGACCTGGGCGGGGACCTGGTCGACTTCGCCGTCCAGGTGGAGCGGCGTGTCGTGGAGATCCTCGCCGAACTCAAGCCGGGCCGGGAGCTGCACACCAACGTGGAGTTCTTCGCCGGGGTGGTGATGGAACTGTGCGGCCTGCCACGCACGATGTTCACGCCGACGTTCGCCTCGGCTCGCGTCGTCGGCTGGACCGCCAACATCCTCGAACAGGCCGAGGACAGCAAGATCATCCGACCCTCAGCCCGCTACGTCGGCCCGCCCCCGCCCCAGCCAGTACCGTCCGCCTGAAGCCGAACGACCGACCAGTCGACCTCGAAGTACGTGTGTACGGCGATGCCACGGACCGCGCAGCCGATCGAAGATCGGCAAGCTCAAGGAACCCGGCCCGTGGGCGCGGCAGGGATCGAACCTGCGATCACCCGCTTGTAAGGCACAAAAAGCACCAGGTGCCCCAGAGTTCGAGACCTGACGTTGTTTCCCGGCAGCTTCCTGGGAACCAGGGATAGCGCGCGATGCGTCGAAACGGGAAGCCTTTCCCTTTCGACACCGACGGAGAACAGATGTATGCCTTCGCCTCCACACGGACGCGCGCGGCCAGCGCGGTCGCCGTCGCCTGCCTGACCGCGCTGCTCGGCGGCTGTGGGTCCTCACCCGCGGAACCCGAGCAACTGGGCCCGGCGAAGCCTTACGGGCTCTACACGCACTGCGGCATCAGCGAGGCGCACTACCAGGACCGCTACTACGAGCTGGTCCCGCCGCTGCACGACGGCAACCTCAACCCGCCGGACGGTTGGGGCAACCCATACCAGAACGGAATCCTGACGCCTGTGAGCAGGACGGAGGTCGTCTTCACGGATGACGCCGGGCATCGCGTGACCTTCACACTGCGGCCCGGCGCCACGACATGGAAGCGGCTCTGCGAGTGACCCGTCCCAGCGGACGCACGGATCTGGCTCTGACGGCCACGTCTCGTGTCCTCGACCCTGTCGGCCGACGGGCTCCTGGACGCCCGTTGATCCACTGAGGGGTGTGGGCTGCCGACACGCCGGCGAGCATGGCGCCCCGGCGCCACGCGCAGCCGTCGCGCGGCGTGAGCCCGCACCCCGCCTTGATCCCTAAAAGAGAGTCGGCGACGATGTTCTGATCTACCCTGCCGGGACCGCGAGATCGCCGGCCACTCCGCGATCGAAGTGACGATGACGATCTATGCCCACTCGTCGATGGCGGGAGAAGCGCGCCGCTCTGGCCCGACTCGACGATCACCTGATCGGCAGCTGATCAGTGACTCCCCCGACGGGTGGCCACCGTGCGCGTTGCTACAGGCGTTGCTACAAACGACCAGATCTCCCGGCCCCAGAGGCGCCGCAGGCGCCCCGCCGGGGGGTCTCGGGGGGTCGCCCCCCGGCCAGCATCGCGGCTGTGCCGCAGCCGATCCAAAGATCGGCAAGCACGCGGAATCAGCGCGTGGGCGCGGCAGGGATCGAACCTGCGACCACTCGCTTGTAAGGCGAGCGCTCTCCCGCTGAGCTACGCGCCCGGGAGATCAAGGGACCAGTAGACCAAGCGTACGCACCGGCGACCGTCCTGGGGACGTTCCCGGCCGCCGAGGACCCACAAGAACACTGCTGGCGCCTGATGGGGCCGGGTCCGGCGGCGGGCACGCGGGTGCGGGCCGCCGCCGGCGGAGGTCCCGGCGGGGATCCTAGAGGGCGGCGAGGGCCTTGACGTACTCGGCCTGGTCGCGGGCGTCGGGGATGTTGTTGACGACCTTCCAGCGCACGACGCCCTCCTTGTCGATGACGAAGGTGCCGCGCAGGGAGATGCCGCGCTCGGCGTTGAACACGCCGTAGGAGGTCGCAACGGCGCCGTGCGGCCAGAAGTCGGCGAGCAGCGGGAACTCGTAGCCCTGCTGGTCGGCCCAGACCTTGTGGGCGAACGGCGAGTCGACCGAGACGGCGAGGACCTGCACGTTGTCGTTCTGGAACGAGCCGATGTCGTCGCGCACGGAGCACAGCTCGCCCTGGCAGACGCCGGTGAAGGTCAGCGGGTAGAAGAGCAGGACGACGTTCCGCTTGCCGCGGAAGTCCGACAGGGTGATGGTCTCGTTGTTCTGGTCCTTGAGCGAGAAGTCCGGGGCGACGGAGCCGACTTCGACGGTCACGGGCTCTTCCTCTCCACGACGATGGAACCGATCACGATGGGGCCGAGCACTATCCGGGCCGGTCATGCCACCAGGCCACTGATCGGGAGGACCAGGTCGCCGGTGCCGTGACCGTGTCACTGATCACGCAGACGGAGCGGGCGGGCGTGGCGTGTACGGATCACTCCCGCCGTCCCTGGAGCCAGCATGCCAGCTCTGGCCGGGGATGGGCCGACCGGTCGCCCGCGGAGTGGCCCACAACGGCCCACCCGTCCCGCGATCGGCGGCGGCACCGTCCCGGCCACGAATCCCTACGGACGGTGACTTTCACGGTCCGGGGCCACCGATACGGCGGGTGTTCGAGTTTCATGGGCCAGACTGGCCTAGTCTGGCCGATCGACGCGGGAGCCGTCGGCCGGACATGCGCGTAACACGGTGCGTGCTCCGCGTGCGCCACAGGCATGGACACCGACGAGGGCAGGACCACGTTGACCAACCAGAGCGCGACCCCGCAGGGCCACCCTGACCCGCGACGCTACCCGCAGTCGCACGGGTACGCCGACCAATCCCCGTATGCCGACCAGCCCCCGTATTCCGGCCAGCCCCCGTATTCCGGCCAGCCCCCGTATTCGGGCCAGCCCCAGCGCCCGGACGAGCACCAGCCCCAGCAGGGCTACCCGGAGCAGCGCGGCTACCCTCCGCAGCCCGAGCCCCATCCGATCGACGGACCGGGCACCTCCACCGGCGGCTTCCCGATCTACGCGTTTCGCGAGTCGCTGTCGGGGCCGGCGCCCGAGCAAGGCTATCCCGCGACCCCCGACTACGGCACCCCTGGCCCGTCCGGGCCATCGGGTTCCCCGGAGGACCTGGGCGGATCGGGGGTCCTCGGCAAGCACCGGAACCCCCTCGCCGTCTGGCTCGGGCTCCCGCTGATCACCCTGGGGATCTACCCCTTCGTCTGGATTTACAAGACGAACCGGGAGCTGGCCGAATACGACCGGCGTATCCAGGTCAACCCGACTCTGTCCCTGCTGGCGTTCCTGATCGGCTGGGTGCTGATCGTCCCGCCGTTCGTCGCCGCCTGGCGGCTGGGCACCCGCACCCGCGCCGCCCAGCACGCCGCCGGGGTCCCCGAGATCAACGCCGGGCTGGCGTTCGTGCTGTTCCTGGTCGGCTTCGGGCCGCTGTACCTCCAGCTGGAGCTCAACCGGCTCTGGGACCGCTATCAGGGCGCCGTGGAAGGCCAGCAGGTCCCGCTGTACCGCTGAAGCCGCTGAGCCCGGCCTGAGGCCGGCTCAGCGGCAGCTGGACAGCACGGCAGGGCGCCAGGGCGCTGCCCGCCGTCTCCCCCGATCGGGCGGCGAGACATGTCACCCGGCGCACGCGAGCACGGCGCGCCGGCACCCCGAACCGGCGCGAGCACCCGACGTCAGCGGTGGCGCGCGCGCTGCGACTTCGGCGCCGCCAGCCGCTGCCCGGACCACTCCTGCGCGACGCTGAGCGTGCTGGTCTGGACGAGACCCGCGGTGGGCACCGCGTCCAGCACATCACTCGGCGCGACATGGCCGTCTCGGCCCGCCTTCGGCGTCAGCAGCCAGATCACACCATCGTCGGACAGCTGCCGCCGCGCGTCGATGAGCGCGTTGGCCAGGTCCCCGTCGTCCTCGCGCCACCACAGCAGCACGACGTCGACGACGTCGTCGGAGTCCTCGGGGACCAGCTCGGTACCGCTGGCGCTGGTGATCGCGTCCAGCAGGTCCTGGGCGATGTCGTCGTCCTCGTTGAGCGACTGCACCTGGGTCCCGGCGGAGACTCCCAGTCGTTCCGCCCGGCGTTGACCCTCGGCGTTCGCCGCGGTCGGACTCACCCTGCGCTACCTCCTGCTCGTGTGTTCGGCGTCCCGCGTGTGTCGCGGGGACGTCCCGTTTTGGCGTCGACGCACCCCGCGATGGTGTCCATCACGTGACGCGTCTCGACCTAGTCCACCGGACCTCCCGGTGGCTGCGCAAGTGCCACGCCGTCGGTTGTGGACCGACGACACCGTGGTCAACGTGCGACGACTGTGGCCAGGTACCCGCGACGGGCCCCGTTCATCCCGACCAGGGCGGCGGCATTCACCCCGGCAGGAAGGTCAGCCGGACGGTTCGGTCCGGGTTGTCCACGTTGAGATCGACCAGCGCGATGGACTGCCAGGTGCCGAGCGTGAGCCGGCCGCCGAGCACCGGGACGGTCAGCGAGGGCGGGATCAGCGCGGGCAGCACGTGGGAGCGGCCGTGACCGCGCGAGCCGTGGGCGTGCCGCCAGCGGTCGTCGGCGGGGAGGAGGTGGGCGAGCGACGCGAGCAGGTCGGCATCGCTGCCGGAGCCCAGTTCGAGGATGGCCAGCCCGGCGGTCGCGTGGGGTACGAAGATTGACAACAGACCGTCACCGCCGTCCGCGACGAAACCCGCCGCATCGGGAGTGAGGTCGACCACCCGCTCCTCGTGACCGGTACGCACGGACAACGTGGTGGTCTTCATCCGGGTGTCCATCATCGCTGATTGTCTACCAGTCACAGGGCCGGACGCGGCGGCGGCGCGGACGACATGTCAACAACGCCACCCGCATCGCCCGATTGACTACTCGAAAGTAACCGGGGCGTACGTGACGACGTCGCGCGGACGGAGCACGATGGAACCAGGACGCGCGTCCGCGCGGCGGCGACCATCCCCGGGCCCCGGGAGCCGGCCGGTCCACCGCGAAGGATGAGCGGCCAGGAACGCGGTGATGCATCGATCATGCGGGCACCGCATCCGCGTACACGAGACGTGACACATAGGTTGACGGACCATGCGAAAAGGACCTTTTCGCATGGTGTCGGCGGCGACGACAGCCTGAGGAGCAGGAGAAGGCGTGGCGCAGGACACATCCCGGAGTTTCTCGGTCATCACCGATGGGCTGCCGAGCCAGCTTCCCGACATCGACCCCGCGGAGACCAGCGAGTGGCTGGAATCACTCGACGCGGTCATCGAGGAGTCGGGGCGCGGCCGGGCCCGGTTCCTCATGCTGAAGCTCCTCGAACGAGCCCGGGAGAAGGCCGTCGGCGTCCCCGGACTCACCAGCACGGACTACATCAACACCATCCCGCCGGAGCGCGAGCCCTGGTTCCCCGGGGACGAGCACGTCGAACGGCGCATCCGGGCATACATCCGGTGGAACGCGGCCATCATGGTGAGCCGCGCCAACCGGCCCGAGTTCAACGTCGGCGGCCACATCGCCACCTACGCCTCGAGCGCGAGCCTGTACGAGGTCGGATTCAACCATTTCTTCCGCGGCAAGGATCACCTCAGCTCCTCCCCTGGAAGTGCCTCCGGTGACCAGATCTTCATTCAGGGTCACGCCTCCCCCGGCATCTACGCCCGCGCGTTCCTGGAGGGCCGGCTCTCCGAGCGCGAGCTCGACGCCTTCCGCCGGGAGGGCGAGCCGGGCGGATTGTCGTCCTATCCGCACCCGCGGCTCATGCCGGACTTCTGGGAGTTCCCGACCGTGTCGATGGGCCTCGGCCCGATCGACGCGATCTACCAGGCGCGGTTCAACCGCTACCTGCTCAACCGGCAGATCAAGGACACCTCGAACAGCCGGGTCTGGGCCTTCCTCGGCGACGGCGAGATGGACGAGCCGGAGTCGATCGGCGCGCTCGGCGTTGCCGCCCGCGAGGAGCTCGACAACCTGATCTTCGTGGTGAACTGCAACCTGCAGCGCCTCGACGGCCCGGTCCGCGGCAACGGCAAGATCATGCAGGAGCTGGAGTCGCTGTTCCGCGGCGCCGGCTGGAACGTCGTCAAGGTCGTCTGGGGCCGTGACTGGGACCCGCTGCTGGCCAAGGACACCGACGGCGTCCTCGTCCACCGGATGAACACCACCCCGGACGGGCAGTTCCAGACGTATTCCACCTCGTCGGGCGACTACATCCGCGAGCACTTCTTCGGCGCCGACGCCCGGCTGCGCCGCATGGTCGCCGACCTGGCCGACGACGACCTGCGCAAGCTGTCCCGCGGCGGCCACGACTACCGCAAGCTGTACGCGGCCTACAAGGCGGCCACCGAGCACGCCGGCCAGCCGACGGTGATCCTCGCGCACACCATCAAGGGCTGGACTCTCGGCAAGGACTTCGAGGCCCGTAACGCCACTCACCAGATGAAGAAGCTCACCAAGGCCGAGCTCAAGGAGTTCCGCGACCGGCTCTACCTGGAGATCCCGGACTCGGCGCTGTCCGGCGACCTGCCCCCCTACTACCACCCGGGGCCGGACTCCGAGGAGATCCAGTACATGCGCGAGCGCCGGGCCGCGCTCGGCGGCTCGATGCCGCGCCGGGTCGTGCGCGCCAAGCCGCTCACGCAGCCGCCGGCGAAGATCTTCGACGAGCTGCGCCGCGGGTCCGGCAAGCAGCCGGTGGCCACGACGATGGCGTTCGTCCGGCTGCTCAAGGACCTGATGAAGACCAAGGAGATGGGCGCCCGGTTCGTCCCGGTCATCCCGGACGAGGCGCGCACCTTCGGCATGGACGCGATGTTCCCGACGGCGAAGATCTACTCGCCGCACGGGCAGCGCTACGAGGCCGTCGACCGTGAGCTGCTGCTCTCCTACCAGGAGTCCGAGCAGGGCCAGATGCTGCACGAGGGCATCAGCGAGGCCGGCAGCATGGGCTCGGTGATGGCCGCGGGGACGGCCTACGCCACCCACGCGCAGCACATGATCCCGGTCTACGTCTTCTACTCGATGTTCGGGTTCCAGCGCACCGGCGACCAGATGTGGGCGCTCGGCGACCAGCTTGGCCGCGGCTTCCTGCTCGGCGCCACCGCCGGGCGGACCACGCTCAACGGCGAGGGCCTGCAGCACCAGGACGGCCACTCGCTGCTGCTCGCCTCGACGAACCCGGCCTGCGTCGCCTACGACCCGGCGTTCGCCTTCGAGGTGTCGCACATCGTCCGCGACGCGCTCGACCGGATGTACGGCGAGCGCGACGAGAACGTCTTCTACTACCTCACCGTCTACAACGAGCCCGTCCCCCAGCCGGCGGAGCCCGAGGGCCTCGACCCGGCGCAGATCATCGCCGGCATGTACCGGTTCCGGCCCGCCGAGGGACTCCCCGGCGGGGCGCCCGCCGCGGGTGCGGCTGGCGGGGTCGGCGGCGACGGGGGTGCCGCGGCAGCGGCGGCGCCCCGGGCGCAGCTGCTCGCCAGCGGCACGGCGATCCACTGGGCGCTGGCCGCCCAGGAGATCCTCGCGGCCGACTTCGGCGTCGCGGCCGACGTCTGGTCGGTGACGTCGTGGAACGAGCTGCGCCGCGAGGCGCTGGAACGGGACCGGGAGACCCTGCTCGCCCCGGAGGCCGCCGGTGCGGTCCCGTATGTGACCCGGATCCTCGACGGCGCCCCCGGCCCCGTCGTCGCCGTGTCCGACTGGATGCGCGCCGTACCCGACCAGATCTCCCGCTGGGTACCGCAGCCGTTCGCCTCGCTCGGCACCGACGGCTACGGCCGCTCCGACACCCGGCTGGCACTGCGCCGGCACTTCAAGGTCGACGCCGAGTCGATCGTGATCGCCACACTGGAGGCCCTGGTCCGCGCCGGTGAGGTGAAGGCCAGCACGGTCGAGGACGCGATCCGCCGCTTCGGCCTGCGCGACGACACCGACGCCCGCCAGAGCATCGAGGACGCCAGCTAGCCTGCCCGTCCCGCCCGCGCACCGTTCCTCCCTCCGCGGGCCCGGACCGACGGCCATTCCCGGCCGCACGGTCCGGGCCCGACCCGTTCACGGACACCTGACGCCCGGTCGCCTGTCACGGCGCGGTCCCGCCAGGAGGACGCGCCCGCTCCCGGAAGCGTGCGATCTCCCGCTCCTTCCGGCTGGTCGGAAGGCCGGCTATGGGGCGGACTTCCCGTGGGTGGGAAGCGTGTGCGGGGGAAGGCGGCGCTGCGCCAGGAACACCACGCGTCGCGCCCGATTTGTCCCCATGCAACTGGCACGAAGGGTCGCGAGGCTGCCAGAACGCTGCCACGACCGCGCCACCACCCGGACGTGGGCGCGTCCCGGGCGGGCTCGGGACGCCGCTCGGCAGCAGTCCCACCCGGGCAGGGGACCACCATCGGCCACCATTGCGGCCAATACCACCCCCGGCTTCCACCCGCCCGGAGGTCCCACCAGCAGGGTGCACCGCGTCACCGGCCCCGCGACCCCCGCAATGGGACCGCGCCGGTCCGGCGGCGTCGCGGCACGCCCCGCCACCACCGTCACCCGGCGCCCCAGCGCCCGCCACGTACCGACGCACACACCCGCCCGAACCCGCGATGCCGAACCGTCCTGCCTGGTCACCGGCACTCCGGTGCCAGCACCGTCATGCCCCGCCGCATGGCACAACGAGTTCCACATCGGGTCGGCAAACACTAGTCTCACGGAGGTGACATCGGGAGATCGGCGACGCGGAGTACGCCGTCGTGCGCCCGGTGACGGCGCCGCGGACCCCGCGCGCCGCCCCGCACAGCTACCGTGTCGGAGAGCTTCAGCGTGTGGTCCACCTGGCACCCGGGACCACGCAGGGCTCCCCGTCACGCCGCCCGCGCGCACGGAAACGGACGACGGCTGCCCGGCGCACGCCGCGACGGTCGAGGAGGACGAGGTGAACGGTGTCACGACGACCCCCACACCCGCGGCGGCACCAGCCGCGCCGCGGACGGGCGGGCGCGCGGTGACCCCGCGGCGATCCAGGCGCGCGGTCGCGCCCGCCGGGGACGGGCGGTCGGCATGATCCTGCGGGCCCGCCGCATCGAGCGGCTGGAGGAACATCCCAACCTGCGCGGCATCCTCGGCATCCTCGCCCAGCTGGTGCACACCACCGACGCCGAGCTCGGCGCGCTGGCCGCCGCCTGGCGCAACTCCGGCTACCTGGCCGCCGCCCGGGACAAGGCGCTGGCGCCGGACTCGCCGCTGATCGTCGAAGTGCTCGCCGCGTTCGACGCGCTGAGCGCGATCTACGCGGACGACCTCGCCGGCGCGGACTACGTCACCGTCGAGCCGTCGGTGGCGGCCACGGCGCTGCGGGCGATGCGCGACGCGGTCGCCGCGTCCTACGCCCGGCCGATCCTCGGCCGCGCCGAGTACGCGGCGCTCATGCGCCCGTGGCGGGCGGTCTACCCGCGGGCCCGCTCGCACGAGCCCGACCTGGGGCCCGCGGCGGCGGACGTCAAGCGGGTGCTGGCCGCGCTGCCCGTACTCGCCGGCCGCTGCCACGACCCGGACAGCCTGGAGGTCTTCGACGGGCTGCTGGTCAGCGCGCTGACCCGGGACGACTCCGCCCACCAGCAGGCCATGGACGCCGCGTTCGCGAGCGCCGTGGTGACCGGCCGTCGCCGGGTCTGGACGCTGGTGCGCCGCAGCGCCGCCGAGGGTTTCTGGCGGCTGTGCCCGGACTGCCGCGGCACGCGCGCCGCCACCGACTCCAGCGAGGACCACCGGGTGATGGAGCTGTGCGCGGACCTGGCCTGCGCGCTGCTCGTCGAGGACCTTCTCGACGGCGACCAGTTCACCCAGCTCACCCGCCCCCTGCACACCCTCATCCCGCTGCAGCACCGCGGCGGCTGAGCCGGCACCCGCCCGGCACGGCGGCCGGCGGTCAGGCCCGCGGGTCAGGCCCGGGGGCGGTAGACGACCAGCCGGGCGCCGCTCGGGGCGACCACGATCCGCTCGACGCCCTCGGTGACCTCGCCGTCGCAGGCGAACGGGAGCGCCCCGGGCTGCTCGGAGGAGATCAGCACCCGTTCCACGGTGCGCTGCTCGTAGACGCGGCTGCGCCCGAGCCGGCCGGTCAGCACCGCGCCGACGAGGCGCAGCCTGGCCAGCGGCGCGTCCGCGTCGACCACCCGCAGGTCCAGGCGGCTCTCGTCGAGCCGGCAGCGGTAGGTCGGCGCGAAGCCGTCGGGATGGTAGACGCCGTTCCCGACGAAGATCAGCCAGACCCGCCGGCGCTCGTCGTCGATGCGCACCTCGAACGGCGGTTCGTGGCGCAGCACCCAGCACAGGGCGATGACCATCGCCGGCCACTTGCCGATGCGCCGCTCGAACTTCTCCCGCACGGCCACCATGTCCGGGTAGCCGCCGAGGCTGGCGGTGTTCACGAAGAGCCGGGAGAACCGGTCGAACGACGCCGAGATCCCGTCGGCCCGGCCGAGGTCGACGGCCACCGCCGACCCCTCCCGCAGCGCGTGCACCGAGTCGCCGGCGCCGGCGAGCCCCAGGTCGGCGGCGAAGTGGTTGAGGGTGCCGGCGGGGAAGACCGCGAGCGGCAGCCCGTGGGCCAGCGCGACCTGGGCGGCGGTGTTGATGCTGCCGTCGCCGCCGGCGATGCCGAGCACCCGCGACGACGACGCCGCCTCGGCGAGGGCCGTGTCCAGATCGTCCGCCGGCCCGACCTCGACGACGCGGGCCTTCGGCAGGTCGGCGCGCAGCACCGCGAGCAGCTCCGCGTGGTGACCGGCCCCGGATCGGGTGTTGACCACGACGGTCAGGCCGTCGCCGTAGGGCAGCGCCGGCGCCCAGGCCGACGCCGGGGCCGCCCGGGCCGGCGACCACGGCCGGCGCGGCATCACCTTCGTCGTGAGCAGGCCCGCGCCGACCCCCAGCAGGACGCCTGCCAGCACATCACCGGGATAGTGCACCCCGACGTACACCCGGGAGAAGGCGATGGTGGCGGCGAGCGCGGCCACCGGCACGGCGGCGCCGGGCGCGTCGAGGGCGACACCGGTCGCGAAGGCGGCGGCGGAGGCCGCGTGCCCGGAGGGGAACGAGAACGTCGTCAGGTCGCGACGAAGCCGCCGCAGCGGCGGGATGGTGTGCGTCGGCGGCCGGTCACGGCGGAACACCAGCTTGGCCGGGCCGTTGGCGAGCAGGCTGGCCGCGCCGAGCGCGAGCAGCCCGCGGGCGGCCGCCGGGCGGCGCCGTCCCCGCGTCGCCCCCAGCGCGCCCGCCACGCCCCACCACAGCAGGCCGTGGTCGGCGGCGTGGGACAGCCGGGGCAGCACCGGGTCGAGCAGCGGGCGTCCCCCCGCCAGCGCCGTGAACAGCGAGCGGTCCGCCCGGGTGAAGGCGTGGACGAACGTCCGGCCCAGCGCGATGTCGCGGCGCATGAGCACGCGGACCTGCCGGCCGACCGTCCCGTCCGCCCGCGTCATGGTCACTCGCCTCGGGTGCCTGCCCGCCGCTCTCGCCGCCACGCCGGCACCGTACCCATCCGGAGGGCCGCCGGATCATTCCGGGCGAACGTCACAGCCCAGGCGGTGTGGACCGGCGACCCGGGCAGGGGGCCGTCAGACCGTGACGGGTGCGCCGCTGGCACGGCGCGGTGCCGGCGGCCGGGGCACGCAGGCCGCCCGCGGCAGCGTCCGGCGAGGTTCGATCGTCCGGCCGGTCGGCAGGATCTCGCCGGTGTCCTCGAACAGGATCACCCCATTGCACAGCAGGCTCCAGCCCTGGTCCCAGTGCTGGCTGGCGACCCGGGCCGCGTCCCGGTCCGCGCTGTCCGCCGTGGGGCAGGGCGGCGAGTGCGGGCAGCCGCGCCGCGGTGGCGGCACCGGACGTGGGCCCGCGTAGGTGGAGGAGGGTTCTGGGTCGTCGCTCGGCACCATGGGCGCCTGCGCCTCGTCTGAAACACGAACACCTTGCACGGGCACCAGACGTTACGCCTCCTCGTAAGAAGCGTCACACCGAGGCGCGCGTGACGGGGTTGGCGTGTCTGCCGCGCCACACCCGCGGTCCGGGACGCAACCGACGCTGACCAGCACCCGGGCACACAGGAGCACGATCGGCCCGTCGGGGACAGACCACAGGGTGTCCGCAACGAGATACCTGGTAGCGGGTCCGGCGGAGCAGATCGGTAGGTTACGGGGCTGTGGCCGAGCGATGCGTGGCACCGGCCGTCAGACTGGCTCGCGTCGGCGCCGCCCGGCCATGGAGGGGGTACGGACGATGGAGGGTGCCACGAGTGCCACGAGTGCCACGGGCACTGGCGCGAGCCGGGTGCTCGAGGTCTCGGTCGTGATGCCCTGCCTCAACGAGGCCGACTCGGTCGGCCTCTGCGTGCGCAAGGCACTGGCGGGCCTGGCCAGTGCCGGCGCGGTCGGCGAGGTGGTCGTCGTCGACAACGGCTCGACCGACGACTCCGCGAAGATCGCCGAAGAGGCCGGCGCCCGGGTCGTGCACGAGACGCGCCGCGGCTACGGCAACGCCTACCTCGCCGGGTTCGCCGCCGCCCACGGCCGCCTGATCGTCATGGGCGACGCCGACGACACCTACGACTTCTCGGACCTGTCCGCGCTGCTGGCACCGCTGCGCGCGGGCCGGGCCGACTACGTCCTCGGCTCGCGTTTCGCCGGGCGGATCCTGCCCGGCGCGATGCCGTGGCTGCACCGCTACGTCGGCAATCCGGTGCTGACCGGCATCCTCAACCACCTGTTCGACGTGCGCTCCTCCGACGCCCACTCGGGCATGCGGGCCTTCAGCCGCGAGGCGTACCTGCGGATGCGGCTGCGCTGCGAGGGCATGGAGCTGGCGAGCGAGATCGTCATCGCCGCCGGGCGGGCCGGGCTGCGCATCGAGGAGGTGCCGATCACCTACCACCCGCGGGTGGGTGACTCGAAGCTGCACTCGCTGCGCGACGGCTGGCGCCACCTGCGGTTCATGCTGCTGCTCGCGCCGCGCCACCTGTTCGTCCTGCCGGGCCTGGTGCTGCTGGCGCTGGGCCTCGTCGGCCAGGCGGTGCTGCTGCCCGGCTCGCTCAACGTCGGGTTCCACCGGCTGGACCTGCACTTCTCGGTCCTGTTCGCGCTGATGGCGCTGCTGGGCTGGCAGCTGGTGCTGCTCGGCGTGTGCGCCGACGTGCACAACCACGCGGTCGGCTGGCAGGAGCGGCGCCGCTGGCCGCTGCCGCAGATCCACAGGTTGTTCACCCTCGAGCGCGGACTGGCGCTCGGCGCGGGGGCGTTCGCCGTCGGGTTCGTCGTCGACGTCGTCGTGCTCGCGCGCTGGCTCGCGAACGACCTGGGGCCGCTCAACGAGATGCGCCCCGCTCTGCTCGCGATGACGCTGATGGTGCTCGGCGCCCAGACCGCCTTCGGCTCGTTCTTCCTGCGGCTGCTCACCGCCGGCCCGAGCGGCGAGCACCAGCGCTCCACCGCCCGCCCCGGCCCCGCGAGATCGACGCCGGACGACCCCGCCGACGGCACCCCGCTGGTGACGATGCACTATGAGAAACAGGCGCGCTCCGAGCGGCCGGACCGGTCGGATCGCTCCGACAGACCGGATCACCCCGAGTCACCGGACCACCCGGCCGAGGCCGTCGGGTTCTGACGAACGGCGGGCAGGCACGATGGTCGTCCTGGGCAGGCACGAGGCCCCGCCCCCCGACGGCGGCGATGAGCGGGAGCCAGCCCGCGAGCAGGACCCGGCCACCTACCCGGACCTCGGCCATCCGGATCTCCGCGGCCCGGTCCTCGGTGACCCCGACCTGACTGATCTGGGTATGGACGACCCGGGTCTCGGCGGTTCGGCTCTCGGCGGTTCGGCTCTCGGCGGTTCGGGTCTCGGCGGCTCGGCTCTCGGTGACCCGGCTCTCGGCGGCTCGGGTCTCGGCGGCTTGCCGAGCCGGGACGCGGGCACGACGATGCCGGACGCACCGGTCCTGCTGGGGGCCGCGCTCGGGGCGGACCCGCCGTCGCCGTCCCGCTCGTGGCGATCGCGGTTGGTTCGGCATCTGCCGTTCGCGGTCATCCTCGTGGCCGGGGCCGTCCTGCGCGCGATCACCGCGTACGCCTACCGGCCGGCGTTCGAGTTCAGCGGGGACTCCTACGCCTATCTACGCCTGGCGACGCTGCACTCCCCCGACCCGATGCGCCCCGCGGGGTATCCCGCGTTCCTGCGGGTGCTGTCGTTCACCGGCGACCTGTGGTGGGTGACCGTCGTCCAGCACGTCGCCGGCCTCGCCCTCGGCGTCGCCCTCTACGCGCTGCTGGTGCATCGCCGGGTCGCCGCTGCGGTCGCGGCGCTGGCGGCCGCGCCGATCCTGCTCGACGCCTACGAGCTGGTCATCGAGCACTACGTGATGGCCGAGACGCTGTTCGCGGTGCTGCTCGTCGGGGCGCTGCTGGCGCTGACCTGGTCGCCGCGGCCGTCCGCGTGGGCGTGCGTAGGGGCGGGACTGCTGCTGGCCGCGGCGGGTCTGGTGCGCACGATCGGGGTGGCGATCGCCGTGCTGGCGGTGCTCTACCTGGTGGTGCGCCGGGTCGGCTGGCTGCGTTTCGGCGGCTTCGCGGCGGCGCTGGCGGTGCCGCTCGTCGCCTACGCCGCCTGGTTCCACGACGCGCACGGAAAATATGCCCTCACCGGCGGTGACGCGGTGTGGATGTACGGCCGGGTGGCACCGATCGCCGAGTGCGACCGGCTGCGGCTCAAGCCTGCCCAACTGGTCCTGTGCTCCGCGCATCCCGTCGCCGAGCGGCCCGATCCCAGCTACTACGTGTGGAGCGGCACCAGCCCGCACTGGAAGCTGCCCGGCACCGACGACGAGAAGGAAGCACTGCTGCGCGACTTCACCCACCAGGTGATCCGCCACCAGTTCGGCGACTACGCCCGGATGGTCGGCGGCGAAATCGTGCACTACTTCAAGCCCGGCCGATCCGTCGGCCAGCGCGACTGGCCGGACGCCACCTGGCGCTTCCCCACCGCGCACGTGCCGCGCTACCTGCACAACAGCGAGCCGTTGCTCTCCTTCCACAACGCCGGGGCAACCCGGGTCGTGAACGAGCCGTCCGCCGGCCACCTACGGGCCTACCAGCGCGTCGGGTTCACGCCCGGGCCGGTGCTCGCCGGGCTGCTGGTGCTCGCGGCCGTGGCGATCGTGGTGCCGGCGCGGCGGCGGGCTCCCAGGCTGGGCGTGCGCGGACCTGCGGCGCGGCGCCGCTGGCGCGACGAGACGCTCGAACACCGCCGGCTGCGCGCCGACATCACCCTGCTCGCCGCCGCCGGCCTGACGATGCTCGTGGTGCCCGCGGCCACCGTCTGCTTCGACTACCGGTACATGCTGCCCGTCCTCGTCCTGTTCCCGCCCGCCGCGGCACTGGGGACGCGCCGTCTGCTGCTGGTCCGCCGCTCGCGCCGCGAACCCGACGAGTCGATCCAGGCCACCTATCCCGAGAGCTACCCCGACGGCGAGGGACGACCCGACGGCCGCACCCGGCTCGGCAGCCACGCCGCGCCGAACGCGGACGCCCGCACCAGCAGCGGCGCCCGCCCCGGGCCCGGCAGCGGCGCGGGACCCGGCAACCTCACGGATCCTGGCGTCGCGCCTGGTGCAGCGCCCGTGCGCGGTCCGTTCGAGCCGGCCCGCGCGGCCGGCGATGCCCCCGACCGCCCCATCCCCGACCGCCCCGATCCCGGCCGCCCCGATCCCGATCCCGACGCCGCCCCCGCCCGGCGGCGTCACCGCCGCTGACCCGCTGGCCAGGTCGCCGGGCGTGCGCCGGCGCGCCGGCCGGACATCAGGGTCCCCAACGCTGTCAGCGGTCGCTCGGACGGCGCGGCCCGGGCGGGTACGCGGGGGAGAGATCCTCCGCGCACCGCCCGCGGGGGATATATCGGGCGCGGAGCCCTCGACCGTCCCGTCATGACGAGCCGAAACTTCGCCGTCGACCGTCCCGTCATGACGAGCCGAAACTTCGCGGTCGACCGTTCCGGTCATGACGAGTCGAGACGTCGCGGTCAGCGGGTCCAGGGCAGGCCGAGGCGGGGGGCCTCCATCGCGGGGCAGGTGTCCATGACGACGGCGAGGCCCGCCTCCTCGGCCCGCACGGCGGCGGCGTCGTCACGGACGCCGAGCTGCAGCCACACGCCCCCCGCCCCGATCTTCACCGCGTCATCGACGACCGCGCCGGCAAGCTCCGAGCGGACGAACACGTCCACGACGTCCACGGGGAACGGGATGTCCGCCAGCGTCGCGTATCCCCGTTCCCCCGCGACCGTCGGCGCGGACGGGTGGACCGGCACCACCCGCTTGCCGTTGCGGCGCAGGTAGTCGGCGATCGAGGAGGCCGTCCGGCGCGTGTCGTTGGACAGTCCCACCACCGCCCACACCGCGGTGTCGGTCATCAGCCGGCGGATCGTGGCGTCGTCTCCGTAGCGCATGCTCTCTCCCAACAGCGCGGCCGGGCCGCGTCATCCAGGCGGGGAGGCCGGCCGAACCCGCCGGGCGCGAAGGGCCGTCGCGAGCCTCGCGGGACGCATAGGATCATCGGGTGAACAACGCGGATTCCGGCGTCGCCGCGCGGCGCGGGTCACGGCCGCACGGCTCCCGTCGCCCCAGGGGTCGCCGATGAGCAAGCACGAGGTCACCCTGTCCACCTCCGCCGAGCGGGATCTGGCGAAGCTCGCCGAGCTCACCCGTTCCGAGGTGCGCGGCTTCCTCGACGGCAAGCTGCGCGACGACCCCCTCAAAGCCGGCACGCCGATGCCCGGCGAGCAGGTCGGCATGTTCGAGGCGATCACCCGCACCTGGCGGGTCCTCTACCGGGTGGACGCCAACACCCGCACCGTGCGGGTCATGGTCATCGCGCCGCGCGGCTCCCGCACCCGGATCATCCCGAGCGCGGGCAGCAGCGGTACCGCCGCCGGCTGGCGCCGCATCTGACGTGGAGCCAGGATGGTCCGCCGCCACGGCGCGCGCCGTGGCGGCGGGGATGCTCAGGAGACGTTGACGCCGAAGTCGAGGGCGATGCCGCGCAGGCCGGTCGCATACCCCTGCCCGACGGCACGGAACTTCCACTCGCCGCCGTAGCGGTACAGCTCGCCGAAGATCATCGCCGTCTCGGTGGAGGCGTCCTCGGTGAGGTCGTAGCGGGCGACCTCGGCGCCGGTCGTCGAGTCGGTGACGCGGATGAAGGCGTCGCGGACCTGGCCGAAGGTCTGGCGGCGCGAGTCGGCGTCGTAGATCGACACGGTGAAGACGACCTTGGACGCCTGCGGGGTGAGGGTGCCCAGGTCGACGGTGATCTGCTCGTCATCGCCACCCCCGCCGCCGACGAGGTTGTCGCCGAGGTGCTTCACCGAGCCATCCGGGCTCACGAGGTTGTTGAAGAAGATGAAGAAGCCGTCGGAGAGCACCCGCCCGGCCTCGCTCACGACGATGGCGCTGGCGTCCAGGTCGTAGTCGGCACCGCTGGTCTGACGCACCTTCCACCCGAGCCCCACCGTCACGGCGGTGAGGTTCGGAGCGACCTTGCTCAGCGAGACGTTCCCGCCCTTGGACAGCGAAACCGACGACATGGCCACACCCTAGTACCGATCGCGACGCCCGGAACATCCCGCCACCGCCCCGTCGCCATCCCGACAACCTGGACCGCCCGCGAGCTCGCCGTGCGGCGGCGCTGACGCCCGCGCTGACCCAGAGCGTTGAGGTCGTGCCGTTCGAGGGCACGACGCTGGTGGTCGTCGAGGTCGAACCGCTGCCGCCCGCGCAGCGACCGTGCTACGTGACGGCAAGGGGCCTGTACAACGGCGCGTTCGCCCGGGCTGGTGACGGCGACCAGCGGCTGACGGCCTATGAGATCGACCGTCTGCGAGAGAACGCCGGCCAGCCGCGCTGGGATGAGGAGGCGGTCACGCAGGCCAGCGTGGAGGATCTTGACCGGAGAGCCGTCCTTCGGCTCGTCGAGGCGGCCGCACGCAACTCGCCGCGGGCATTCGCTGGGCTGAATGAATCCGACGCGCTTACCCGCCTTGGTGTTCTCGTGCCGCACGGCGAGCGGCTCGTGCCGTCGCTCGCGGGGTTGCTCGCGGTCGGCGCCCTCGCTCTCGCGTGCCACGGGCGTGACGTGGACGAGGCCTTGCTGCGCAGACTCGGACTCGACGCCGCAGCGGCACGGCGCCAGCTCCACCAGCTCCACGAGCTCGGCCTGCTGCGCCCGCGCAAGGCCCGTGACGACGGAACATATCGCCTGGCCGGCGGTCTTCCTCCCGTCGACCTGCCTCCGCTCGTCGAGACGGGTGCTGGGAAGACCACCGCGACCGCGGCCGGCCTGCGGACGACGGTCCCCGCTGCTGGCAGCCTGACCGACCGGATCCTCCACACGCTGAACACCTCTGACTCCGCCAGCCGCGAGGAGTTGCAGGCCGCGACAGGGGGTGCGCGGAGCAGCGTGACGAAGATTCTCAACAAGCTGATAGCCACAGGTCAGGTCGAAGCCACCGCTCCACCCAACAGCCCCACCCGGCGCTATCGGCGACGAGCGTGAATCGCCGTTTCCTCTGGCGGGCGTGATAGACGCTCAGGGCGCGGAGGCGTCTACCTGCCAGCAGGCGGCGGTGTAGCGGATCCGGTCGTTCAGGCGGTAGGGGTCGAAAGCGGCAAGGGCCGTGTCGACGACCTTCGCGCGGGTGTCCTCGCCGAGCTCGGGGAGTGTCCGGCCGACGGGGCCGATCAGGGTGACGTACTGTTCCAGCTCCTCCTCGTCGAGGGTGCACGGAACATCGATCGGGCGGATAGCGATGTCGGTCCAGCCACTGTCCGCGAGAAGGCGGCGGGTCTGGTCACGCGCCGCGAAGGCGAACGGGCCGGGTGCGTTCGCGACGCGTGGCGACAGCGCCGGCAGGAGTGGCGCGGCGGCGTGCTCGGCCGCGGTGAGGAACGGGTTCTCCGCCGGGTCGCGCCAGGCGACGAACCGCAGGCGGCCACCCTCCCGCGTCGCGCGCCGCAGACGGGTGAACGCATCCACGGGATCGTCGAAGAACATGACGCCGAACCGCGAGATGACCGCGTCGAACTCGGCGGTCGAAAACTCGTGGCTCGCGGCATCGGCCAGCAGAAACCGCACCGGTGCGCTGCCGGCGGACTTCTCCGCGTCCACCGCCGTCCCGCCTTTCTCATCAACGCGGGCGCTGGCCGCCGCGATCATCGGCTCGGCGATGTCGATGCCGACGCAGCGTCCCGCGGGGCCCGCCCGACGAGCGGCGGCGAGGGTCGTGGTGCCCGGGCCGCAACCGACGTCAAGCACCTGGGCACTGGGACCGACGATCTCGACGATCAGTTCCTCGAAGGGCCGGTACATCCGGTCGAGCAGATCCTGCGCCCGCACCCAGCCACGCCCCGCAGCCCTGTTCCACAGCGCCTTCTGACCACCGGTCTCCCCCACGTCGCCCATGCTCCGCCTCCTCGTGGTCGCCGTCACCGATCGGGAGCCGTACTGTTTCACCTCAAGCCGGCCTGAGATGAAACAGGAGGCGCGACGGTGGCGATGCCGGCTCGCGGTCAACGCACTTGTTCGGTCTGCGTAACTCTCCGTAGAAATCGGGCCTTGCCGGGGCCGTGGCCACCTGCGGCCAGCAGTGGCCACGGGCCACGGTGGGCGGCGGGCGGGCTCGCGACAGTGAGCACGTCCATACGAGGGCGGGCCGGGAGATCACAACTCGACACGCGGCTTTAGCGGCGATCTTTTCGGTGTCCCAGTCCTTCACCGCCAGAGGTCGATTCCGCATTGCCGAAGACGGCGTCCGCGGCCGCCCGTGCGACTGCCACCTGAGTGATCGCAGCGAGCCCGAGCCGGTTGATGCCGGGCCGGCGACGGCCTGATGGGGCGGGCGTCGCTTCGACGGGTCAGGGGGTGGTGAGGTGCCAGTGGTCGGGGTGGCCGCGGGTGACGTGGGCGGTGCCGGTGGTGGCGAGGGTGGTGAGGCAGGCGATGGTGTCGGTGACGGCGTTCTGGAGGGCGACGCCGCGCAGGTTGCGCAGGGGGCGGTGCCAGGTGATGAAGGCGGCGAGCTCCCAGACGGTGGTGGCGCCGGCACGCAGGCCCTCGACCACCTCGTCGAGACGGCCGCGGTGGTGGGTCTCGAGGGCGTCGAGGCGACCTTCGAGGTCGGTGAAGCGGTGCTCGTGGGCGGGCAGCACCTCGGTGGCGTCGAGGCCGCGCAGCCGGGCGAGGGAGCGCAGGTGGTCGCCGAGCGGGTCGGGGTTGAGGTCGTCCGGCACAGGGGTGCCGACGGCGGTGGTCGGCAGGACGTGGTCGCCGGACAGCAGCAGACGGTGCGCCGGTTCCCAGAAGTTCACGTGGCCGGGCGAGTGGCCCGGCGTCCACAGGGTGCGCAGCTCCCAGCCGGGGATGTCGGGCTGGTCGCCGTCCTCGAGCAGGATGTCGGGGCGCGGCAGCGAGTGGGGGGCAAGGTGCTCGGCGGTGAGCAGGCGCTCGGCGATGTCGCCGGGCACGCCGGCGCCGTCGAGGACGTCGGACAGCCGGTCGGCGAGGCCGTGGCGCGCGCGGGCGAGCAGGTCGTCATCGAGCGGGTGCAGCGAGACCCAGGCGCCGGATGCGGCGCGGATGCGGGCGGCCATGCCGTAGTGGTCGAGGTGGGCGTGGGTGACGAGCACCCCGCGGACCTCGGGCACGGACGTGCCGATCAGGGCGAGGCCGTCCTCGAGCGCGGCGAACGCCTCGTCCCAGTCCCAACCTGCGTCGATGAGGTACGGCCCGTCGAGTGACTCGATGACGTACATCAGGGTGTAGGACGGCCGGGCGAACGGCAGCGGGATCGGCAGGCTCCACAGCCCTGGCCGGACCCGCTCCACCGGCGGCAACGGCCGCCGCCAACGCTGCGCCGGCCGCACGCCCGCCGGCGCGGCAGCCGTCGGCAGGGCCGCCGTCGGCGGGGCGGATGGTAGTGCGGTGGATGGTGGTGCGGTGGCCGGTGGGGAGGCGGGCGGCGGGCTGTCGCCGGTGCGCTGCTGGGGCGGACCGGGGATGCGTCCGAGCTCGGAGGTGGTCACGCTGCTTCCTCCCGCTGGGTCAGGGTGGGCCGCCGACGGCCGGGCCGTGTGGCGACGCCCCGCCGGCGCCGGAATCGGTTTGAGAATACCCACCAGTCGGCGCGGATCATCGCCGGCGAGCGGCCGGGTGGCCGGAGACACAGGTCGCCGCCCGCCGCCGACGGACACCCGGACAGCCCCGCGCGCGGCGGCGGCACACGGCGGATGTCGGCGTCCAAATACCGTGCAACCGGCGCGTTCGTCGCCGGACATCCCGCCGCGACCTCGTCGGGCCCTCCCCCTCCGGGCGAGGTCGGCACGGCTCGCGGCGGCCGCGTCCACGCTCGCCGCGCTCCCTCCGACACCGCCGACGAGGCCGCCTCCCCCTCCGCGCGACTCGGCAAACAGTGCACTGAAATGCCGCCAGCCCACCGGCCGCGGCCAGCTCTCGGGCCTTCGGCCGGGGGTGGCGGCGGGCGCCCGCGGGCAGGTGGGCGCGGGCCGTCGCACCGTCGGCCACTACAGTCGGCGGGATGATCGAACCCGTGTCGCCCGTCGACCGGCCGCCGTCCGCGGTCGGTCTCGTCGGCGACGTCGGGATGGTGCGCCGGCTCAAGGCGCTCGCGCTCACCGGCCCCCTGCACGACCTCGACGCGCGCAAGGCGCACCTCGACGGCGCGGACCTCACCGTCTACGCGATGGCCGAACTCGGCCTGCACGCCATCGACCTCGTCACCGTGGCGATGGACTTCGACCGCGGCGCCGACCACGACCAGGTGCTGCGCCGGCTCGTGCCGCTCGCCGCCGCCCAGGCTCCGGGACGGCCCGCCGCCGAGCACGAGCGGGTCGCCGCCTGGGTGCTGCACAGCCTCATCAACGTCGGCAACGTCAACCGCGGGTTCGACGCCGGTTACGGCACGCTGCACGCCGACGGCCGTTACGAGCGCCGCCGCTTCGACTTCAAGCTGCTCGTCGAGCTCGCCGACCCGCACGGCGAGATCTACCTGCGCGCCACCGACGAGGCGGTCACCGTCCTGGTCGGCGCGCTCGACACCGACATCACCTCGGCGCAGATCGCCGCCGAGGTGGCGCTGGACACGCTTATCCGCCGAGGCCGCCTGGCCGACGCCCGCGCCGCCGCCGAGGCGGCCCGCTACCGCACCGTCCAGTACGCCGAGCAGCTGCGCCGCCAGCTCGACGCGACCCGGCGCAACGTGCTCGCGGTCGACTGGCTGGAGGCCATGCCCGCCCTCGTCGACGAGGCGTTGGCCCACGTCGAGCAGCGCTACCGCTACGAGAACGCGATCCTCACGCACATCCGCCGCTACCGCGACTCCGCCGACGATCCCGATCACAAGCGCCAGGCCGCCGACCTGGTGACGATCGTCGGCGACTGCATCCGCCGGCACACCCAGCTGCAGGCCCGGCTGCTGGAGGCGGGCGCGGTGTTCCGCGCCGAGCAGGACCGCCAGCAGTTCGCCACCGCACCGTCCCGCGGCGGCCTCGACCTGCACGCCCAGCTGCTGGTGCCGACGCTGACGCTGCCCGCCGGTGACGCCGAGCGCCCCGCCGCCGCGTTCTTCCCGGGCGCGGTCGGCGTGCGCACCCCGCGGACGCCGCGGATCCTCGACCTCGTCGACCTGCTGCTGCGCCCGCCGGTCGAGCGGGACACGCTCGGAGCCGAGGTCGTCGAGGCGGAGCTGGTGGACCTCGCCGAGCCGCCTCGTTTCGACGACGAGACCTGGTCGGGCGCCCTGCGGCTGCTCGATCTCGACCCGGGCGCGCCCCGCCGGCTGTCCGCGCTGCTCGCCGAGGCCCGCCGGGCCGACGAGCGGGACGTCGCCGACCTGGTGGCGCTGCTCGCACTGCACGCGGTGAGCCCGCGCGTCGCCGCGTCCCGACAGGCCGGGGACGAGACGCTCACGGTCGCCGTCGACGACGGCACCGTGCTCGACGACCCGGAGTTCGGCGGCGCGGACCTGCTCGTCGGCCGCGCCCGCCTCGTCACCGTCCCCGAGGCCGACGAAGCCGAGGCCGAAGCGGACGCAGACGCTGGAGCGGACGCAGACGCTGGAGCGGACGCAGACGCTGGAGCGGACGCAGACGCTGGAGCGGACGCAGCGGCTGGCGCAGGCGCAGGGATCGGAGCGGACGCAGGGGCCGGCGCGGGTGGCGACGAGGACGGAGCCGGCGGCGGGAGCGTGAACGGTTCGGCGGGAAGGAGGCGGCGGTGACGCAGGAGCGGCGAGTGGACCACGAGGCGGCGCGGGAGGCGGCTCGGGAGGCCGCGCGGCTGCTGTCGTTCGGGCTGCGGCCCCGGCTGGTGCCGGCGCGTGACGTCGACTACCGCGACCTCGTCCGGCGCTACCTGCGCGACAGCGAGTTCGCCGCGCTGACCCGGGCGGTCGCCGACGGCCTCGGCCTGGTCGTGCTGGACGTCTCCGAACGTGCCGGCATCGTGCCGGCCGGTGCCGAGGACTCGGCGTTCGCCATGCGTCTGGGCGACTACGCGCGCCGTGCCGGCGGGGAGCACCGGGCCGCCGACCGGCTGCTGCACGCCCTCGCCCAGCTCGCCGTCGCCGCGCTCGCCTACCCGCGGCCCGCCGACCTCACCGACGCCTCCTACGTGGGGCGGGTCAGCGTGCACGGCGTCGACGCGTTCGTCCGCGAGACGTGCCGGCTGCTCGCCGAGCGCGCCGCCGGCGAGGACCTCACCGTCGACCCGCCACTCGACGCCCCGCAGCTGGAGGCCGCCTGGCGGCTGTACGCCCGGCGCGCGTCGACGGGCACGACCCGCGACGCGCGCCGTCTCTCCGGCTCCACCACCGGCATCGTCGCCCGGGCGATGAACGTCCTCGTCGACGCGGGCTGCCTCGTCCTCGTCGGCGACGACGCCGGCGGCACGTTCCGCACGACGCCGCGCTACCAGGTCCAGGTCCGGGAGCTGGCCGCGGACGCCGCCTTCGAGGAGCTGCTGGCGCTGGGCGTGGTCACCGTCACCGACGGCGCCGGGACGGTGCGGGTCGTCGTCGACGAGCCGGTGCTGCTGGACGCGCCGGCCGCCCAGGTCCCGTCGGCGCGGGTGGCCGCCGATGTATGAGCTGTGTCGGGTGCGGCTGCACGCGATCGGCCCGCCGGGCGCGCGCTTCGCCGACGTGACGCTGGACCTGTCCGGCGTCGGCGCCGAGGTCACCGGGCCGCGCCAGGACGCCCTGTTCGCGCCCGCGACCACCGCGTCACCGGGCAGCGGTGGCGGCGCGGCGGGCGAGGCGCCGGCCCGGCCCCGCCGCCCGTCCCCCGCGACCGTGCTGTTCCTCGAGAACGGCGGCGGCAAGAGCGTCCTGATCAGGCTGATCTTCTCGGTGGTGCTGCCGGGGCGGCGGCAGGTCGTCGGCACGTCCAACGGCCGGGTCCTGGACAACTTCGTGCTGCCCGGTGACTGCGGCCAGGTGGTCTGCGAGTGGCAGCACGCGGTCACCGGGCAGCGGCTCGTGACCGGCAAGGTCAGCGAGTGGCGCGGGCGCGCCGGCGCGGACGCCGGCCGGCTGTCCGAGGCCTGGTATTCGCTACGCCCCGGCGGCGGGCTGGAGATCACGTCGCTGCCGTTCACCGCGCAGGGTCGCCAGGTCACCCTCGCCGGGCTGCGCGCCCGCCTGCACGACGCCCACGCCGCCGACCCGTCCCTCGGCCTGACCTGGGAGACCCATCAGGGCGCGTGGAGCGAGCACGTCGACGCCCTCGGCCTCGACCCGGAGCTGTTCCGCTACCAGCGGGCGATGAACGCCGGCGAGGGTGAAGCCGCGGAGGCGTTCTCGTTCGGCAGCGACGAGCAGTTCGTCGACTTCCTGCTGCGCGCCGTCACCGCGCCGGAGGACCCCGAGGGTGTCGCCGATGTCGTCGACGGCTACGCGACCCGGCTCGCGGAACGGGCCGCGCTCGACGCCGAGCGGGCGTTCGTCGCCGGTGCGCTGGAACGACTGGAACCACTGGTGGCAGCGGTGCGACGGCGGTCGGCCGCCGGCGCCGAGCACGGTGCGGCCCGGACCCGCGCCACCGAACTGCTCGCCGGTCTGCGGGCCCGGGTTCGGCGCGACGACGCGGCCCTGTCCGGGCTCGCCGCCCAGGCCGACGCGGCCCGCGGCGCGGAACGGGACGCCGACCGGATGCGGGCGGCCCGCCACGGCAACGTGCTCGCCCTGCGCCGCCGGATCGCCGAGCTGCGCGTGGAGGCGGCCGAGGAGGACCGGGACCGTCTGGTCGCGGCCGCCGCCGCGGCCGGTGCCGAGATCGACGCCTGGCGGGCGACCGAGCACGTGTTGCGCCTCGCCGCCGCGTCCGCCGAGGCGGTTCGGCTCGCCCGGCTCGTCGCCGACGCCGAGGACGTCGCGGCACCCGCGATGGCCGACCGGGACGGCGCCGCCCGCGCCCTGCTGACCGGCCTGCGCCGCCTCGCCGCGGCCTCCGCCGAGGCGGCCCGGCAGGCCGAGGCCGACGCCGAACGGCACGAGCGCTCCGCGACCACCGCCGAGGCGGCCGACCGGCGCGCCAGCGACGACGCGGCCGCCGCCCGCGCCCAGGAGCAGTCCCTGCGCCAGCGGCGTGACGAGGCACGCGACGCCCTCGCCGCGGCCGTCCGCGACGGCCTGCTCGCCCCCGGCGCCGGCGGCTCGGATGTCGCCGCTCAGGCACGCCAGGCCGCGGCCGCCGCCGACCAGGCCGCCGCGGCCGTGCGCGAGGCACTCGCTCGCGCCACCCACGCCCAGGACCGCCATCTCGTCGACGTGGCGCCTCGTGCCGCCGAGCAGCGGGTCGCCGCCGCCCGCGCCATGCTGGACCGGCCCCGTGCACAGCTCGCGACCGCCCGGGCGGAGGCGTCGGCACTACTCGCCGACGGCCGTCTGACCGCCCTGCTCGGCACCCCCCGCTCTCGCGACGAGATCGATGACGCAGCTCAGGGCGGCGCCGCACAGCCGTCCAGGGCCGCACAGCCGGACAGCCGGACCGACCCGGACAACACGGCGGAGCTGGACAACACGGCGGAGCTGGACAACACGGCGGACGCTGACCGCAGGGCGGAGGCTGACACCAGGACGGACGCTGACGGCGCGTCGAACGCTGACGGCGCGACAGACACGGAGAGCGCGGAGGACGTTGACAGCGCGGAGGACGTTGACAGCGCGGCCGAGTTGGACGCCGTCGCGGAGGCCGGGGCGCGGCGGCTGACGGAGGCGATCGCCGCCGCCGAGGCGCGCCAGCTCGACCTGTCGCTGGCCGCCGACGCCGACCGGCGGTTGCTCGCCGCGCTCGGCGGCGCCGGCCTGCGCCCGCCGCGCGACGAGGTGGCCGCGGCCGTCGAGGCCCTGCGAGCGGCCGGAATCGCGGCCGTCGCCGGATGGTCCCACCTCGCCCACGCCGTGCCGGCGCGCGACCGCGAACGTGTCCTGCGGGCCCGCCCCCATCTCGCCGACGGCGTCGTCGTCACCGACCGCACAGGGCTTGCCCGGGTCCGGGAGGCGCTGGCCGCCGCGGCGCTGCTACCCGACAGCGTCGTGGCCATCGGCGGCGTCGAGGAGCTTCTCACCGACGCCGACCCGGTGATCGACGGGGAACGGGTCCTGCTCGTCCGCCCGAATCCCGCGCTGTACGACGCCGACGCCGCCGCCGCGGAACGCGACATCATCCGGACCCGCCAGGACGAACGCGCCCGCGCCGCGGCCGAGCTGGCCGCCCGCATCGCCGCCGACCGCGACCTCGCCGCAGGGCTCGCCGGCTGGCGGCGCGGGGGGCCGGGCGGGCCGCCCGCGCCGCAGAGCCACCCACGGCAATACCCCACCCACAATAACTCGCTGTTTTGGGGAGATGGGGGGTACAAGG